>JAYZAS010000009.1 GCA_036339585.1 Pseudomonadota bacterium | reverse complement strand
TTTTTCATGATGCATCACTCATGTGATTATATGGTCGGGGCGGTATGATTCGAACATACGACCCTCTGCTCCCAAAGCAGATGCGCTACCAGGCTGCGCTACGCCCCGACTGGAGATAAATATTCTCAAACTTATGCGGTTCTAGAGTAAACTCGGGTGTGTTCCAACAAAAATAATTAAAAAGTTGTAGGTATTTTATGAAGATTGGTTTGAATTGTCACTTTACGGTATCGTTTACCCCTTTCCCTTTAATTAAACCATAATGATATCCAATGCTAAATATTACTTTATACCGAATTACTTGTTGGAGAATATTTGATGGCGAACCAAATCTCCGACCTTAATGCCAAACTCTGATACGGCTCCAGCATTAAGCTCCAAAACCGCACGCGCTCGAAATTCACCAGTAATTAGTTTCTCACTGAGCGGAACAGCCCCCTCATAAATGTAGTTAATGCGCCCTCTGGAATTTATAAATAGCATGTCTAATGCCACATAAGTGTTTTTCATCCACATAGAAATCTTTGAATTTGGTTTATAAACGAACAACATGCCGTTCTTTCGAGGCAACGAGCGCCGGTACATCAAACCCATTGCCTTCTGGCTCCGAGTAACTGCAAGCTCAACAGATAGTTTTTGCGAGGTGCCACCACTTTCTATCACCAATGTAGAAGTAGGAGAGGTTGACCCTGCGTAGCACTGACCACCAGCCAACAATACTATCCATATCAACGCTACGAACCTAGAAGGCGCAGTAAAACGACTCAAAATTTTCTTACGGCCATTGATGCGACTATAAGCAAATGAACTATAATTTAGTGCCACTGCGCGAAGCATGAGGTAACTGCATAATGAGACAGAATGGAAGACCTATGTGAACTGAATAATCAATAACAGCATTAATAAAAGTATGACCCATATAACCATAGTGCCAGCACTTGTTGCCCGTGCAGCAATGCTCTCGGGGCCACTATGGTATCGAACTTGTTTAATAACGTACTTTAAACACTCCATCATCATGCCACGAATCGCAACCGCCGCCAGACTTATACTGTATAAAATATTCCTTACGATTATGCTGCCGGCGCGCCGGTAAAACCAATCAAAATCAAGAACAGTTGATCTTAATTCGGGTGGATATAGCCCAGTTTTTTGAAGAACAGCAAAAGCAAGAGCAGAAAACATGAGAAGCTGGAGCATAGTCACCACATGGGTTGTGGTATAAGGGATATAATCTACCGGGTAAGGCAAGATGTCATAAAGTGGTTGAGGATAGACCCCTATTCCAAAACATAAAATAGCAGCAATACCCATAGCTAATAACATATTTGTGGGAGCTTCCTTGGGCCGTAATCCCGAATCATGAGCAAAAAATGCGAAAAAAGGTATTTTTATTCCGGAATGATGGAAGACACCCGCTGAGGCGAAAAGCAGCAAAAGAAATGGAACCAGATAATCTTGATCAGCAGCTGCAGTCAAAATCATTGATTTAGTAACAAAACCAGAAAACAGTGGGAACCCAGAAATAGCTGCCGAGCCGACAATACAAAGGCCAGTAGTCCAAGGCATAGTTTTATAAAGACCGCCCAGTTCAGAGCCCTTTGCGGTTCCTACGCGATATAGCACAGCACCCATCGCCATAAACAAAAGAGCTTTGTATAAAATATGCGCAAAAGCATGACTGACAGCACCGTTGATAGCTAGTTGAGTGCCAATACCTACACCGGCCACCATGAAACCTAATTGATTATTTAGTGAGTAGGCAAGAACACGCCGCAGATCATTTTCTATAACTGCAAAGAATATCGGAAATGCTGTCATTGCTGCCCCAATCCAAACAAGCAACTCCGTTCCAGGATAGCCTCGCGCCAGTGCATATATTGCCAACTTGGTTGTAAATGCCGAGAGAAAAACAGTACCTGTTGGAGAGGCCTCTGGATAGGCATCCTGAAGCCAATTGTGCATTAGAGGGAACGCACATTTGATACCAAAGGCCAAGAAAATAAGGATGCCCCCTGGCCCATCCAAACCAATGAAGTTAAAAGCTAAGGATCCTGTTTCTTGAGCCTGCACCACAGCTCCAGCAGCTAACAGCACGCCTGAGAAAATTTGTATGATGAGGTAACGCATGCCCGCGTCATACGCTCTGTTATTGCCGCCAGCCCATATGATGAATACTGAGGTGAGTGCCGTAAGCTCCCAATAAACAAAAAGTGTTATCAGGTCGCCCGCGAAGGCAGCTCCGATAGCAGCACCCGCATAAGCCAACGCAGCTGTTTGCTCCATTACATCCTTAGAATGTAACGAAAAAAGAATAGCAACAAATGCCGCGATATAAAAAATAATACCAAAAATGAAAGAGAGGGCATCAATCCGAACATGCATAAGCTCGTACCCAAATAATGATACTTCCCCAAAACTTCCGTGTTCAAGTGAGAGAAGGCTCAAGAGCCCAGCGACAGGTAATAAGAGTAAGTACCCTTTCCTTAGCCAACCTTTCGGGATTATCGGAACAAGAAAGGCCCCTATTATCAATATTAACCCGGGAGGAATATCAACGATCATAATAATCTTCATCCCGCATTAAAAATTTCCTCAGTTCCCTTGAAACGAGAACCAGTAAAAAAGAAAGACCAAATCCAAATATACCAAAGAAGCCAAATATCTTCTCAAAAGCATAATGGGTATGCTTGTGATAGAATGCGTCACTAACAACAAGAGCAATACAAATAAACACGAGCGAATAAAAAATTTTCCTTACGTTTCTCGCGTCATCTAACCAAAACTGCTTTTCATTAGAGGTCTTTTTTTTCACTCTCGCGCTCCGGGCGATTTTAGAAGGAGATCCTGGTACTTTTTTTAAACCCTTTCTCAATCCATTTTTAGATAGCTTTTTGGCAGGAGAACTTTTCTTCTTGGATATTATTGATCTCTTTGAAACAGCATTTTTTCTAATTTCTTTTGTGATCGGCTTTTTTGCCATATTCGATCCCTACCGCCCCCAAATCATATGCCGGCTATCGGGGAGAGAAACCCCGCAAGATCATCAGCTATGAAAAAAGCTCCGATCGTCAGAACGCTTGCCGTACAAATACCTATTAAACACAATAACGGCGCTTCTTGTATACCCGTGCCCCGATCTTTCCTTTTTCCAGAGGCCTTTGCTTCAGGGTGTCTAAAAAAGGCCCGAAGTACTATGGGCAGAAGGTACGCCGCAGAAAGAAGAGAACTACCCATCCAGACAAACATAAAAATTATATAATCGGACTCAGCTGTACCCATCATGAGATACCATTTTGACAAAGCCCCACCCGCAGGGGGGATACCTATAATTCCAAAGCACCCTACCAAGAAACAAGCCATTGTTATTGGCATTCGTCGTCCAATTCCATCAAGCTGACTAATTTCCGTCTTGTGCGCAGCTACCAAAATTGCGCCAGCACAGAAAAAAAGCGTTATCTTAGCAGTAGCATGCATCACGATGTGCATACTAGCTCCAACGATGCCAGCACCAGTCGCCATCGCCGCCCCGAGTATTATGTATGAAAGCTGGCTTATAGTCGAATAAGCTAGTCTCGCTTTAAGGTTATCTTTACGAAATGCTATTACAGCCGATATTAGAAGAGTTGCACCTGCAATTATTGCTAGGAATAGAGAACCGTCAGATCCATTTAAGGTCTCTAATCCAAACAAATATACAATCACCTTTATGACTGTGAATACGCCAGCTTTAACTACTGCAACAGCGTGCAAAAGTGCGCTTACGGGTGTTGGTGCTACCATCGCAGCTGGCAACCAACGATGGAATGGCATCAACGCTGCTTTGCCTACACCAAACATAAAAAGTAAAAGCAAGACCGTAATTATGGGGCCGTCGGCCTTTTCGGCTAGGATGCCTCCCTCCGTGAAATCGAGAGTGCCAGTTAAGGCATATGTCCAAACAATGGCAAACAGTTGAAAACCAATTGATGTACCAATTAAAATTCCAAGGTAAATACGACCCGCTTTTTTTGTTTCTTCAGTTCCATGATGGGTAACGAGTGGGAAAGTACACAGTGTGAGCACTTCGTAAAAAATAAAAAGCGTCAACATATTTCCGGCAAATGCAACACCTATAGCCGCAGTAATAGAGATCGCAAAAAAGAAATAGAACTTCGTCTGGTTTACTTCATGGTGGCCGCGCATGTATCCGATTGCATATATCGATGTAACTATCCAGAGAAAGCTCGCGACGCAGGCAAAGATCATACCCAATGGTTCGATTGTAAAAGCGATAGATAATCCCGGCAGCATCTCAAGTAGAGTAATGCTCGGACGGATGCCAGATTCCACTGTTGGCACTAAATGCGCCACACAAAGAAACAAGAATCCGGCAGTAACTAAGGTTACGGCCTCGCGCAAATTGGGATAAGACCCCGTGAGAATGATAAAGACAGCCCCAATCAAAGGTACAGCGAAGCAAGCGTAGATCAGAGCCTCAGCACTCATTGCGCGACTCCTATCATCAAGAAGCTAGCGGCAGCCATCGCAATATCTACAGTCCGGCCGGCATCAATGCCGAAGTATATACTCGCCCCCGTTAAAATAAATAAGGGAATCAACATACTTAATGGAGGTTCAGGCAATAATGCAGCGCGCTTCGGCGGCGCATGGAAATACGCAACTTCAACCACTCGCCAAATATAAATCACAGCCAGAAGTGAACTTACTAGAATAAGAGCAGCGACAAACCACATTTCTTTGTCAAGCGCTGCCGACACAAGATACCACTTACTGATGAATCCCGCTGTCAAGGGAACTCCGATGAGTCCTAACCCTGCGATAACAAAACAACCAGTGGTGATCGGCATGCGTTTTCCGATACCAGCCATATCATCTAGACGCACAGAGGCAATCCGATAAAACATGCCTCCTACCGCCATGAAAAGTGCCCCTTTTACCAAGGCGTGATTAAAAAGGTGAATGATTCCTCCAGCTAACCCAGTGGTAGTAATAAAGCTAATTCCGAGGACCATGTAACCAATTTGAGCTATGCTGGAGTATGCCAGCATCCGTTTTATGTTGGTTTGGTATATAGCCACTAAAGAACCGACAAACATTGCTGCTACCGACAAAATCATAAGAACTTCGCCAATGACAAATAATGGTTCGCCGCCGAAAACCGTAAATATCATGCGTAGAAGAGCATACACTGCCACTTTTGTAGCCGTGGCGGCTAAAAAAATCGTAACGACGGACGGGGCAAAAGTGTATGCATTTGGCAGCCACATGTGCAATGGAAAAATTGCAAGCTTAAGGCTAAGCCCCACAACAATGAAAGCGATAGCAACTTGGATAGTACGCGTTTCCGCAACTGCTGGTATACGATTTGCTAGATCTGCCATGTTAAGTGTACCAGTCATCATATACATCATACCTACACCTATGATGTAGAATGTCGCTCCCACTGTTCCCATAATGAGATAGCGATAAGCAGCTGTTAGTGAGCGGCGATATCTCCCCATACTGATTAAAACATATGAGGAAAGAGATGATATCTCTAGAAAGACGAATAAATTGAAAGCATCGCCAGTAACAGCTATCCCTAATAAACCGCAGAGGCAAAGCAGATACATTGTATAAAACAAATATATTCGTGCATCGGGAATTTCAGAAGATACACTAGCGTGCGCATAGGGAAGTACCACGGCGCCTATCGAAGAGACAATAACCAATAAGAATGCGCTTAAGAGATCAATTTTATATTCGATACCAATTGGTGCTGCCCAATCACCAATGGGATAAGAGATCGCCCCGACAGAAAGCACCTCCACCAACAAATAAATAGCGATACCGAGGCAGATCCATGTCACTATAGTCGCCCAAAACCAGGCCCTATCGGAGCGTCTTAGAAGCAAACAAATAGGGGCGGCAATTAGAGGAAGCACAACTTGCAGAGCGGGGAGATTTGCTAACAACATCAGAAGTGTTTCTCCCGTCGCCGTTCCTCAGCTTCAATTTCATCCTCCTCAATCGAGCCATACGAGTCTCGAATACGCACAACCAATGCAAGTGCGAGAGCAGTCGTTGCCACACCAACCACAATTGCTGTTAAAATTAAAACGTGTGGTAGCGGGTTTGAATAAACAGTGACACCGTCGGCTATGATCGGTGCACTGCCATCCTGTACTTTACTCATGGATATATAAAATACAAAGACAGATACCTGAAAAATATTAAGCCCAACCACCTTTTTGATTAAATTGTGTTGTGCCATGACGATATAAAATCCTATCATCATCAGCACGATAAAAATCCAGTAGTTATATAAACCAGCGAATTGGTCCATCACTCGGACTCATCTTGGTTAGCAAAAACGTAAAAAATAGTAATCATAGAAGCAGCTACAGTCACTCCTACACCCAACTCAATCAATAAAATACCCAGATGCTGGCCAGCAACAGGATCGTCCAATAAAACTGAATAATTGAGGTATCTCCCGCCCAGTAACATACCCGCTATACCTACTCCTGCATAAAGCAGGAGCCCGGCTGACAGAAAAAATCTCCTTGCCCCAGGTGACAATACTTTCATTCCAACATCAACGCCGAAAATTAAAGCATAAAGTATAAAAGCACTCGCAAATATAACACCAGCTTGGAACCCCCCTCCGGGGCCAAAATCTCCATGGAACTGAACGTATAAGGCAAACAGCATAATCAACGGAATTAAAAGTTTTGAACAAACGCGTAAAACCTCTTTGTGCTGCATTTCACGGCGTCTGCGCTTGCTCAACGCTCTTAAATTTTTCATGGCCGTTCTCCAGAGCGGGTTCTCTTTTTCATCTTATTTTTCTTTTTACGGCGGCGCCCAAGTAATGCCAAAACTCCCGCGGCCGCAGTGAAAACAACTGTTACCTCTCCTAAGGTATCATAACCTCGATAGCTCGCTAGAATCGAGGTTACTACATTCGGCATTCCGGTCTGTTTTGGTCCGCGTTCGATATACTCTGGAGCAACGTGCTGGTGGATAGGGGCCATAGGATCACCATACCGAGGCATATCTAAAGTGCCATAAATAAGCGCTGAACCCACAACTACAACCACAGCCAAATGAGGCCAAGACACTCCTGGATCTGCTTTCTCGTGCGAGGTCGTGAGAGCTAAAGTACCTAACATTAAAACCGTTGCGATTCCGGCACCAACTGCCGCCTCAGTAAATGCAACGTCAACCGCGTCCATGACGACGTACAACACCGCAGCATTGAGGCTAAAACTACCTGAAAGCATAACTACTGCGAAGAGATTACGCAGCCAAAGCAGAGCCAAGGCGCTCACGACCATAAAGGTAAGGAGTGCGTAGAAGATTAAATTTTCTATGACGTCCCTCCCCTTTTTTTTCTTCGGCCAGTTTTTGGGTTTATTCCGCCCCAGAGTGCAGCTTGTGCCAATGCATGGGTTGTTGTCGGGTTTGTAATGAACAAAAATAAGGCTATCAACAGCAACTTACCACAGACTAGAAGAGCTGCTTTTGTCGACGGCAGAATTTCGAACGCCTGAATTGCCAGTCCTGAAAATAATAATAATATCCCGAGCGTTTCAATAATGCTTCCTGCATGCATCCGGCTGAATAAATCTGGCAGCCGAACAAGTCCAAACGCGCCGATTAAACAGAATACTGCACCAGAGCCTATCAGTGCCCAGCTGGTTATATCTAATGCTGTCTCACTCATATATCATCGACCTCTTCAATATTTGAGGTCCTTCCTAAGCGTGAAAACTTAATAAATTTTGTTACCGCAATGGTAGCTACAAAATTGATAAGTGCATAAACCATAGCAATGTCTAAAAATTCTGGGCGGCCATCAAGAAAACCATACAACGCTATTAAAATCACACTGAATGTCCCAAATGTGTTGACCGCAAGAATTCGGTCATAAACCGTTGGCCCTTGCACCGCTCTAAAAAGTACTAATGCCATTGATACTAGGGTGAGTGTAGCAGCAAATTCAAACACTCCCTGCTCCTTTTCCGCTAGTTTCAAGTTTTGTGACCTTATTGTCCATTTCTCCAGTCTTAACACCCGCAGCAGCCGCATTTGTTAATGCGTGAATACTCATTTCTCCGTCCTCAACATCAACTGTAACTGTTCCTGGGGTCAGCGTTATCGAATGCGAATAAACAACATTTCCCACCTCACTTAGTTGTGAGGCCTCAATCGTAAATATATGCGGCTGAATTTCCATGCGGGGTGAAACTATAATTTTAGCAACTTCAAAATTTGCCTTCACAATTTCCCAGAGTAGCCAAGGAAAATAAATGATCATTCCAAACCCAAGGTGGCTTGGATGCCCTTCGTGATCGATTACATCCATTCTATGAGCAACATAAAGCACGACCCCAATGGATAATACACCTAACAACAAAATCAACGTGTTATCGTATATCCCTGAAAGCAACAGCCATAACACCGCAAGCGTTATACCAGAACCGACATTGTGACGCACAATATCCCCCCTCGAAAAATTACTACCCAGTTATTATACATCCGCTTCACCTGTAAACAAAATTCCACGTTAATTCTTCGCATTTCTGCAAACATTGGGCAAGAAATGACCGGTTTTGGAGCATTGACAACGGATAATGTTACCAGGTCTCCATATCTACAAAAGACACCAATCATTAGCGTTTGTTTCCTAGCTCCTTACTTTCAAGAGAAGACGTATTTATTTCAGGTCCTTGCAATTCTTCTTAGTTTCTTTTCTTATTTGCACTTTTATAGAGAGCCAGGAGCATCGCGATCCCGCTTTAATAGTTGTTCCAATGGGTCCAATGTTGACCCCAAATTCATGAGTGATAGACGTAGTCGGCATTAATGTTCGCCCTGTATACCCTGCAGCATAAATGCCGTATATTGCATATGTTATGATATTTAACATATAATATGAGAACTTACATTTGGTCTTGTATAGTTCTTCCGTCAGACGTCGCTAGATCGATCGAACTATAAATCTATATCCATAACAAGTTCTAACATACAAGAGACCGATCTCTGTAAAACAGGTAATTTATAGAAACAGATTTAGACCTCATGGTAGGCTTGCGGCATTTACTCAAAAGAACTAAATTTTAAAAATTAGAATTCATATTCGAAATCTTGTTCATCGCATGAAAGATAACCTATGGATATGACCGGAGAATACCGTATTCCAGCCAGCCGCGAAGAGGTGTGGAAGGCATTGAATGACGTTGAAATATTAAAGCAATGCATTCCCGGATGTGAGGAAATTGAAAAACACTCCGAAACTGAGTTAAGTGCCAAGGTAACGGCAAAAGTAGGGCCGGTAAAAGCCAAATTTAATGGAAAAGTAACGCTATCTGACATAGATGCCCCAAACGGCTATACGATTGTTGGTGAAGGCACAGGGGGAGCAGCAGGTTTTGCTAAAGGCGGCGCTTCAGTAATTCTAAAAGCGGAAGGATCAGAAACTATTCTTTCATATGAAGCGAAAGCTGCAGTAGGCGGAAAACTAGCACAGATCGGCAGTCGATTAATTGACTCGACATCTAAAAAACTTGCCAATCAGTTCTTTAGCAATTTTGCAAAAGCGCTGGGTGCCGACGAAGAAGAAGACAAAGATTAAATATGGCGTCTCGGAATGATCAACATGTTAACAACAGTGCTGAGGGTCTGAGACCTGCAGCATGGATTACAATACTTATATGTGTAGCCCTATTGATGCCGCTCTTCTTTTTGTTATCTGGTTAGATATGTACTTAATATTGGTGATAAATTAGAAACCAGCATTTTGATGTATCAAAGAGGGAGAAAAAAAATGCCAAGCGTAACCATGAAGGTTAACGGCAAGGATGTCAGTGCAGAGGTCGAGCATCGGACTTTGCTTGTGCAATATTTACGGGATTATCTCAACATGACCGGCACTCACGTTGGCTGTGATACAAGTCAGTGTGGTTGTTGCGTCGTACATGTAAACGGTTCATCGGTTAAAAGTTGTACGATGCTAGCAGTACAGGCTGAAGGTGCGGATGTTGTTACAATCGAAGGCCTTGCTGATGGAGAGGATTTGCATCCAATGCAGGCAGCGTTTCGAGAACACCATGGCCTACAGTGTGGCTTTTGTACTCCGGGCATGGTTATGAGTGCCGTGGATCTTGCAAAAGAAAACCCAGACCCCTCAGAAACAGAAATTAGAGAATGGCTTGAGGGCAATATCTGCCGCTGTACCGGCTATCATAATATCGTAAAAGCAATTGCAGCTGGCACGAAAAACATGCAGGGTTAACGAACGTTGAACAGGATTTATGGTAAAATATAACGTTCACTTTTCATGCAGGTCATACTGATACTATAATCTTTTTTTAACGAGGTAAGGTAAGGCATTTCGTTTATCACAGTTAAATAGACAATCTTGAGTAATTTGGAATAACGGCCAACGATGCCTAACGGAAAAATTTATTATGTATAATTTTCAATATCATCGACCTAAGAATCTTGAGGAAGCTTCTCAAACGTTAGATGTGGGAGACGACCCAAAACTGATTGCTGGCGGAATGACAATTATACCAACTCTCAAACAAAGGTTAGCCCAACCGTCCGATTTGATTGATCTGGCAGATATAAATAATTTGGTTGGTATTAGCCTGCAAGATCAATCATTAGAAATAGGCTCTATGACGAGACACTGCGATGTTGCGAAATCTGAAATTATTAGTGAATTCATACCTGCACTGGCTAGTTTAGCAGGCCACATAGGGGATGCGCAGGTACGACACCGGGGCACAATAGGCGGTTCGTTGGCTAACAATGATCCTGCTGCCGATTATCCGGCCGGTGCACTTGGGCTTGGTGCAACAATAATTACTGATAAACGCGAAATTCTTGCCGACGACTTCTTTGTGGGTTTATTTGAAACGGCACTCGAGGATAATGAGATAATTACAGCAGTTAGATTCCCAAAGCCTAAACGTGCGGCCTACACAAAGTTTCCAAATCCCGCCTCACGTTATGCTATTGTTGGCGTTATGGTTGCCGAGACAAATAATGAAGTTCGCGTTGCAGTGACCGGAGCGGGAGACGATGGAGTCTTCAGAGAAGAAAAAATGGAGACTGCCCTTGCAAACAACTTCACGTCTGATGCAATTGCGGATATTAGCATTAGTGATGAAACTCTTTTGTCAGACATTCACGCTAGCGCAGAATACCGTGCGCATTTGATCAACGTAATGGCTCAGCGTGCAGTAGATAAAGCGACTTAGTACTTATCTGAATAGCCTAGCTCAGGCCTCTCCTGATTTAATTAGGAAAAAATATGTAAAAATTTTCCCGCCTTTCCAAACATAATGCCGCAATGAAATGGATTTAACATGGCAAAGCTTCCGACTTGTGTTGACGCAACTTTAGATTTGCTGAAAACAGGCAATTATATTGCCGACAGAAGCCTTGCTACAGCACTTTATTTATCGCTCTCACTTAATAAACCACTTTTCCTTGAGGGTGAGGCCGGCGTAGGTAAAACAGAAATTGCTAAAGTTTTGTCTAAAAGCCTTAATAGGCAGTTAATCCGGTTGCAATGTTATGAGGGTTTGGACATTTCCTCCGCAGTTTATGAGTGGAATTACGCCCGCCAAATGCTCGAAATACGCTTACAGGAAGCCTCCTCGGCAGCGAGCGACGCGACTGAGCTGACACGTACAATCTTTAAAGAGGATTTTTTAATCGAACGACCGTTGCTAAAAGCAATGCGGGGAACCAAAACTTGCGCGCCCCCGATATTACTTATTGACGAACTGGATCGTGCAGATGAACCTTTTGAAGCATACTTGCTGGAAACCCTGAGTGATTTTCAAGTTACAATCCCAGAGCTCGGAACAATTAAAAGTCCAAATCCCCCAATTGTTATCATTACATCCAATCGTACACGCGAGGTTCATGATGCTTTAAAACGACGTTGTTTTTATCATTGGGTTGATTATCCTGACGCATCCCGTGAACTCGACATCATCTCGGTAAAAGCCTCAAAGGCATCATCAGAACTGTCAGCGCAAATTGTTGGGTTCGTTCAAAAACTTAGATCCGGCAATTTATTTAAAGCTCCAGGGGTGGCAGAAACTATAGATTGGGCTCATGCGTTAACACAATTAGATTGTGTATCCCTCGACTCAAATATAATCGACGATACGGTGGGAGCTCTACTAAAATATCAGGATGATATTCAGAAGATACGTGGCTCAGAAGCAGGAAAATTACTTGAAGAAGTTAGGGCAGAGCTGTCAACGCCTGTAGAAATCGAATGACAGATAATGAGCGTACCCCTTATCAAAACATTGGACAAGGTAAGTTGGCCGAAAATATATTACATTTCGCTCGGCTTCTACGGTCAGCGGGATTACCTATTGGGCCGGGAAGTGTAATTGATGCGATCGCAGCGGTTAACAAAATAGAGCTTTCACAACGTTCGGATTTTTACTGGTGTCTGAACGCCGTGTTTGTAAATCGACATGATCAAATGGAGGTGTTCAATCAGGCGTTCCACATTTTTTGGCGTAATCCAAAATTCCTAGAGCGTATGTTGTCCCTTGCTCTTCCCTCAGCAGACGATGCTGTAGATGAAGCAGAAGCAATTCTACCCAGATTGGCTGAGGCATTCCCAGATTATCATCACCTCAATGAACAATTAGATGCACATGAATCAGAAAAACAATTCGATTCAGTTATGACCTGGAGCCAGAATGAAATGCTACGCGAACTAGATTTCGAGAAAATGACAAAAGCAGAAATGGAAGAAGCAAAAAAAATAATGAAAAAATTGACACTGCCTCTT
>JAYZAS010000008.1 GCA_036339585.1 Pseudomonadota bacterium | reverse complement strand
ATAATCTGTAAACGTAGCACCTCCCGTATCAGCCAATACTTTGGTGATCGCTGCGGTCAACGTTGTCTTGCCGTGGTCAACGTGTCCAATTGTACCAATATTACAATGCGGCTTTGTGCGTTCAAATTTTTCTTTCGCCATCTTGGCCTCCGTCTATTAAGTCTCGATTTAAGCGAGGTTAGCTCGCACTTCTTCCGCAACCGCTTCCGGCACTTTTTCATAATGATCAAATTGCATGGTAAACTGAGCGCGACCCTGACTTGACGACCTCAAAGTGTTAATGTAGCCGAACATGTTAGCGAGAGGAACCATAGCATCAATGACGCGTGCATTCCCACGCTGATCCATGCCCCCTACCTGCCCACGCCGACTGTTTAAGTCACCAATAATATCTCCCATATATTCCTCAGGCGTAATTACTTCGACTTTCATAATCGGCTCTAGCAATTTTGGCCCGGCACTCTGGACTGCCTCCCGAAATGCAGCCCGAGCTGCAATTTCAAATGCCATAACAGAGGAGTCAACATCATGAGATGCCCCATCAACCAATGTTGCCTTGAAATCGATAACGGGAAAGCCTGCCAAAACCCCATTTTCGCGCTCGCTGTTTAAACCTTTTTCAACGCCCGGTATATAATCCTTAGGAACTGATCCACCGACGACCTTACTTTCAAATTCGTAACCATCCCCTGGCTCACACGGCTCAAACTCAATAATGATACGAGCAAACTGTCCTGAACCACCGGTCTGTTTCTTATGGGTGTAATCACAAGTATAAGGCTTTGTGATAGTCTCCCTGTAAGCCACCTGTGGAGCGCCTATATTAGCACCAACCTTAAACTCTCTCAGCAACCGGTCTATAATGATTTCGAGATGGAGTTCTCCCATTCCCTTAATCACCGTCTGGCCCGTCTCTTCGTCCGAGGTTACCCTAAACGATGGATCTTCTTGTGCTAGCCGCCCAAGCGCAGTCGACATCTTGTCATGATCGCCCTTAGTTTTAGGCTCGACCGCAATTTCGATAACAGGATCCGGAAATTCCATCTTCTCTAGAATGATAGGCTTACTTGCATCACATATCGTATCACCCGTCGTGACAGATTTAAGTCCAACCACCGCTACGATGTCCCCCGCACTCGCCTCATCAATCATTTCACGGTTATTAGCATGCATCATGAGCATACGACCGACGCGCTCTTTCTGACGCTTGACTGAATTCACGACTGCAGCACCCTTAGAAAGTGTTCCAGAATAAATTCGCACGAACGTTAACGAACCTACATGCTCATCAGTCATAATTTTAAATGCTAGAGCAGCGAAAGGCTCATCGTCTGAAGACTGCCGTGTAGCGGGCTCATCATTGTCAAGCAGACCCTTAACAGAAGGCACATCAACAGGGGACGGAAGAAAATCAACCACAGCATCAAGAAGTGGCTGCACGCCTTTGTTTTTGAACGCCGAGCCCAATAATACTGGAACGAACGCGCCCCCAACAGTGCCCCGACGAATACAGTCTAGCAATTTTTCCTCGCTTGGCTCATCACCTTCGAGATAAGCCTCCATAGCCCCGTCATCCTGCTCTACGGCCATCTCAACGAGCTTTTCCCGATACTCGGATGCCTGGTTTGCCAGCTCAGGTGGAATATCCGTGTATTCGAACTCAGCCCCGAGAGATTCATCTTTCCAAATCACAGCACGCATTTTAACCAAGTCAATGACACCGACAAAGCTGTCTTCAGACCCAATTGGCAGCTGCGTCACAAGCGGCGAGGCACCTAAACGGTCTACAATCATATCAACGGTGCGAAAGAAATCAGCACCGGTCCTATCCATCTTATTCACAAAGCAGATGCGGGGCACCTCGTACTTGTCGGCCTGTCGCCATACCGTTTCGGATTGAGGCTCAACACCCGCAACGCTATCGAATACTGCCACCGCGCCATCTAAAACACGCAAACTCCGCTCCACTTCAATGGTGAAATCAACGTGCCCGGGAGTATCGATAATATTCACACGACAATCCCGCCACTGGCAGGTTGTTGCGGCCGACGTAATAGTTATTCCTCGCTCCTGCTCCTGCTCCATCCAGTCCATTGTGGCGTTTCCATCATGAACTTCACCAATCTTGTGCGAACGTCCAGTGTAATAGAGTATTCGCTCAGTCGTAGTCGTTTTTCCAGCGTCAATATGGGCCATAATCCCGATGTTGCGATATTTTTCTATAGGGGTTGTGCGGGCTGACATATTCATTATCTCCGATAAAAACTTATTACCAACGATAGTGAGAAAACGCTCGGTTGGCATCAGCCATCCTGTGCGTATCTTCCCGCTTTTTCACTGCACCACCGCGGTTATTAGCGGCATCGAGTAATTCCCCAGATAGGCGCTCAACCATTGTGTTTTCACTGCGGCTACGAGCATTCTGTATTAGCCATCTGAACGCGAGCGCTTGGGCTCTATCAGCGCGCACATCCATTGGCACTTGATAGGTCGCTCCCCCGACACGCCGAGAACGCACTTCTAAGTGCGGCTTTACATTATCTAATGCGTCGTGGAAAGACCGAACCGGGTCGCTTCCAGCGCGAGATCCCATGAGATCTAGTGCCCCATAGACAATCCGTTCTGCCGTTGATTTCTTCCCGTGAAGCATAACGCTGTTAATAAACTTACTAACCACCACATCTCCGAATTTAGCATCAGGTAAGATTTCTCTTTTTTCTGCGCGGCGACGTCTGGACATCAAAAACTCTCCCTTAAACCCTATTATTTTGGACGTTTTGCGCCGTATTTGGATCTGCGCTGACGACGATCATCTACACCTTGAGTATCCAAAGTACCACGGACTATGTGATAGCGCACACCGGGTAAATCCTTCACACGCCCGCCGCGAATCATAACCACAGAGTGCTCCTGAAGGTTATGCCCCTCGCCTGGGATATAACTGGTTACCTCAAAGCCATTCGTGAGCCGCACGCGTGCTACTTTTCGCAAAGCCGAATTAGGTTTTTTAGGCGTCGTCGTATAAACACGAGTGCACACACCGCGTTTCTGTGGACACGCCTCTAGAGCTGGAACTTTATTTCGGACCGGCTTTTCTTTTCGACCCTTTCGGATCAGCTGATTAATTGTCGGCATCTGTACCTACCAATTTCAATCCTTACCTTCGGTTATGCAACCGCTTTACTGTTTTCACCAGAAACGACCATCTTAACAGCCGAATAAAGGCCGCACATGGCCTTCCATATGGCTACAAAAATCAGCCGACTCAACGACTTATGTCAATAACGTCGAAAATCCAAGGACTGTGTCTAGCTACTCACCGAAAAAAGTAATTAGCTACAACCAAACCCTTTGGGAAAGTGCGGCGGATACTAGTTACGCCACACCTTAAGGTCAAGTAAAAGATAAAAGAATTATTTGGACGTCAAGTTTTACATTTTTGTCTAACTTTTTCTATTTCTCAGGGACTCAACAGTACCGAGAGCAAAATCAATTACTGTTTATGCCACCTCGGATTGATCTTCCGCAGATTCTTCAACCGCAACTTCGATAGGTGCTAATAGCGGGTCATCCGCTTGAGCCGCTGCTAATTCACGGTCCCGTTCAGCGGCAATACTTTTCAAGCGATTCATCACGCTGCCGGTACCAGCTGGTATCAAACGACCAACAATAACATTTTCTTTCAATCCATCCAGCGGATCTATCTTGCCATTTACAGCAGCTTCTGTGAGGACCCGAGTGGTTTCCTGGAATGAGGCCGCAGAAATAAACGATTTTGTCTGAAGAGATGCCTTGGTTATCCCTTGGAGCACAGGAATGCAATCTGCTTGCTTTCCTCCGTCATCTTTAGTGCGTTTATTGACTGTTTCAAACTCATCTTGATCAACTTGCTCTCCACTTAAAAATATCGTGTCTCCGGGGTCACAAACCTCTACCTTTTGCAGCATCTGGCGACAAATAACCTCAATATGTTTATCGCTAATCTTCACACCTTGTAGCCGATATACGTCCTGAACTTCTTTGATAAGATAATCTGCAAGTGCCTCCACGCCCAAGACTTCGAGAATGTCATGTGGCACAGGGTTGCCGTCCATAAGCAAGTCCCCCTTCTCCACGCGATCCCCCTCCTGAACCGTTATGTGCTTACCCTTTGGAATCATATATTCGCTTGGCTCTTGGGACTCATCATCGGGTATCACCAAGATACGGCGTTTTGTTTTGTAATCTTTGCCAAACTCTACTCGTCCATCGGTGCCTGCAATTATGGCGTATTCCTTTGGCCGACGTGCTTCGAATAATTCAGCCACACGTGGTAATCCGCCCGTGATGTCACGCGTTTTCGACGCTTCACGTGGAATGCGGGCGACAACATCTCCAGCCTTAATTTCCTGACCATTTTCGACAGAGAGGATAGCATCAACTGAGAGAAAATACCGTGCTTCAAGATCATTAGATAGCTTTACTACCTGACCACGCTTATTACGAAGGGTAACTCGAGGCCTAAGGTCTGCACCTTGTGGTTGTTGTTTCCAATCAATCACGACTTTGCTTGCTATCCCAGTAGTCTCGTCTGTGACTTCACGCATTGAAACGCCTTCGACCAAATCCACAAAGTTAGCGATGCCATCTTTTTCAGTAATGATTGGTATGGTGTATGGATCCCACTCAGCCAAAAGAGCACCCTTACTGACCGTACCGCCATCCTCTATCAAAAGCCTAGCCCCATAAGGAATACGGTGTCGCGCTCGCTCACGACCTTGCACATCCAACACACAGACATCGGTATTGCGATTCATAACAACTGGCTTGCCGCTGGAGTCAACCACAATATTTTTATTTTCCACCCTTATTGTGCCGTCAATAGAAGCTTCATGAGTTGCCTGCTCAGCAACCTGTGCTGCTCCGCCTATGTGGAATGTCCGCATCGTCAATTGGGTGCCCGGCTCCCCAATTGATTGAGCGGCGATAACTCCTACTGCCTCACCAATGTTCACTTCAGTTCCACGAGCTAAATCGCGGCCATAGCATTTGGCACACACACCGCCAGAAGACTCACACGTTAAAACCGAACGCAACATCACACTGTCAACGCCGCATTCATCAATCACTTCGGCGTCACTTTCCGCAATCATTTCACCAGCCTTAACGAGGACCTTCCCACTGGTCGGATCTGATATATCAACTGATGCGTAACGACCGACAATACGCTCCGGAAGTTCTTCAATAACATCTCCGCCCTCTATTACAGCACGAAGAGTTAAACCCTTCTTGGTTCCACAATCTTCTTCCACTACGATGCAGTCTTGGGCAACATCAACGAGGCGTCGGGTCAAGTAGCCAGAGTTAGCGGTCTTCAGCGCAGTATCCGCAAGACCCTTGCGGGCTCCGTGAGTAGAGTTAAAGTACTCAAGCACGGTCAAACCCTCTTTGAAGTTGGAGATAATTGGTGTTTCTATAATTTCACCGGATGGCTTAGCCATCAAACCTCTCATGCCTGCAAGTTGCTTTATTTGAGCTGCAGAGCCACGAGCACCGGAGTCAGCCATCATGTATACAGAATTTATATCACCCCCGGAACCAGTCTTCATCGCACCCATCATCTGATCAGCAACCTTGTCACTACAATCCGACCAGACATCGACGACTTTATTGTATTTTTCACCGCGAGTTATTAAGCCATCGAGGTATTGCTGTTCATACTCCTTAATTTGCTCCTTGGCATCGTTTATCAGTTCTCCCTTCTGTTCAGGAATAACAAGATCGTCCTTTCCAAATGAGAGGCCCGCTACGCAGGCTTGGCGAAAGCCCATGGCCATTAGTCGATCCGCAAAAATACAAGTTTCCTTCTGACCACAATGACGATAGACCTCGTCGATAACGAAAGAGATTTCTTTTTTTGTCAAAAGCTGATTGACCAAACTAAAAGGAGTTTTTCGGTTTTTTGGCAATATACTAGCTAGGAGCATCCGCCCTGGCGTTGCCTTAACCACAACCTGTTTTTCCTCACCATCTTCGTCCACTATAGTGTGTCTGGCCTTAATAGTGCTGTTAAGATGAACTGCGTTAGTGGCTAGCGCATGCTCTATTTCACCAACATTTCCAAAGCGCGGTACTAAGTGCGCACTCAATTTGCCGGCCTTTATTGCTTTAAAAACACTAGAAGATTCATCCACGCCAATATCGACCACTTGGCGAGGTTTATTTGGATCAACCACAATTACATCGTCTGTCTCAATGGCGGCCAAAAAATCAGCCTCTTGGGAAAAGTCCGTTTTTGCGCCAACTTCCCAGGGACGTTCGTGGCTCATGTAATACAAACCGAGCACGATATCCTGCGAAGGTACAATTATTGGTTTTCCATTGGCTGGCGAAAGAATATTATTTGTCGACATCATTAGGACACGCGACTCAAGCTGCGCTTCCATCGAAAGGGGTACGTGCACCGCCATCTGATCCCCGTCAAAGTCTGCATTGAAAGCAGCGCAAACGAGAGGATGTAGTTGAATAGCCTTGCCCTCTATGAGCACCGGCTCAAATGCCTGAATGCCGAGACGATGTAGTGTGGGCGCTCGATTGAGAAGAACAGGGTGCTCACGGATAACCTCTTCTAATATATCCCAGACCTCAGGACGCTCTTTTTCTACCATGCGTTTTGCAGCCTTGATCGTTGACGCCATACCGTAAAGCTCAAGCTTGGAATAAATAAACGGCTTAAATAGCTCAAGCGCCATTTTTTTAGGCAAGCCACATTGATGCAGTAACAATTCTGGCCCAACAACAATCACTGATCGTCCCGAATAATCGACGCGTTTTCCCAACAAATTCTGCCGGAAGCGACCTTGTTTACCTTTCAGCATGTCAGACAACGATTTTAACGGGCGCTTGTTTGCGCCGGTAATAACACGACCACGTCGACCATTATCGAAAAGCGCATCAACTGACTCTTGGAGCATCCGTTTTTCATTACGGACGATTATTTCAGGCGCCCTGAGATCCATGAGACGTTTGAGACGGTTATTCCGATTTATTACCCTCCGATATAAGTCATTAAGATCAGATGTCGCAAACCGCCCCCCATCCAAAGGCACTAACGGTCTAAGTTCAGGCGGGATCACTGGTACAACATTCAAAATCATCCATTCAGGGCGCGCCCCAGATTGAATGAACGCCTCAATAAGCTTCAATCGTTTAACATATTTTTTGCGTTTTGCTTCCGAGCCTGTCTCTTTAAGATCGATCCGAACTTGCTCTCTCTCTGCCTCAAGATCAATTTCTAACAACATATCGAGGAGTGCTTCGGCACCGATTTTTGCTTCAAACCCGTCAACCCCGAATTCATCTATGGCATCAATATATTCTTCCTCGCTGAGGAGTTGCTTGTCGTTAAGTGTTGTCATGCCTGGGTCGAGGACTAAGTGATTTTCAAAGTAAAGAACACGCTCCAATTCTTTTAGAGTCATATCGAGCAGAAGACCAATCCTGCTGGGTAAAGATTTCATGAACCAGATATGAGCGACGGGCGATGCCAACTCAATGTGGCCCATCCTTTCGCGCCGCACTTTGGATAGTGTCACTTCAACACCACATTTTTCGCAGATGATGCCGCGATATTTCATTCGTTTATACTTGCCACACAAACACTCATAGTCCTTTATTGGACCAAAAATACGAGCGCAAAACAGACCATCACGCTCAGGCTTAAATGTCCTGTAGTTAATGGTCTCTGGTTTTTTTATCTCACCAAACGACCAAGATCGAATGCGGTCTGGGCTTGCAATTGAGATACGTATGTGATCGAACCCTTGTGCACCCGCAGGTTGACCAAAAAAATTCATCAACTCACTCATTTACTCAATCTCCCAACTAAATCACTTTAAACAGTGGTTGCGTGTTATTGACGATGCACACATCCGATTAAAAGTTCTCTTGGATCAGTTCAACGTTAAGCCCTAAAGACCGAAGTTCCTTAACTAACACATTGAAAGACTCAGGGATTCCAGCCTCAAACGTGTCATCACCCCGAACAATCGCCTCATAAACCTTCGTCCGGCCTGACACGTCATCGGATTTAACCGTTAACATTTCTTGGAGTGTGTAAGCAGCGCCATAAGCTTCAAGCGCCCACACCTCCATTTCACCAAATCTTTGACCACCAAACTGCGCTTTCCCGCCGAGGGGTTGCTGAGTAACAAGGCTATAAGGACCAATTGAACGAGCGTGTATTTTGTCGTCTACCAGATGGTGTAATTTTAACATATAGATATATCCAACAGTAACATCTCGTGAAAACGTTTCTCCAGTCCGCCCATCGATAAGCGTCGATTGGCCCGATTCAGCAAAGCCTGCCTGCTTAAGAGCTACGACTATGTCTGATTCCACCGCACCGTCAAACACCGGAGTTGCAAATGGAACACCCTTTACGACATTGCTTGCTAACTCAAGCGCTGCCTCATCATCCATCCCTTCAATAGATTCCTTAAAGATTTCTTTTCCGTACGCTGACTGAAGCTTATCCCGCAAATCTGAGGTTGATTTGCCATTACCGCCAACTTTATATGCAGCTAACGCATCTCCTATCTGTTGTCCTAAACCTGCGGCGGCCCATCCAAGGTGGGTCTCTAATATCTGACCCACGTTCATTCTACTTGGCACCCCAAGCGGATTAAGAACCACGTCAACCGCTGTGCCATCTTCAAGGTAAGGCATGTCTTCCAATGGCATTATTTTAGAAATCACACCCTTGTTCCCGTGACGACCAGCCATCTTGTCGCCGGGCTGTAATTTGCGTTTTACCGCCACAAAAACTTTTACCATCTTCATGACACCTGGAGGTAATTCGTCGCCACGCTGAAGCTTATCTACCTTATCCTCAAACCGGCTCTGCAAAACCCCGACGGATTCATCAAAAGTCTTCTTCATAGCCTCTAATTCATCGTTAACTGTATCGTTCTTAACGACGATTTGTCGCCACTGCCCAGGTGTAAAGTCAGATAGAAAAGCCTCAGTTATTTTTTTGTTATTTTCCATTCCTTTAGGACTAGACACTGTCGTTTGGTTAACCAACTTGTCCTTAAGGGAATTGAAGAAGGAACGCTCGAGTATTGCCTTCTCGTCGTCCCGATCTTTTGCCAGTCTCTCAATTTCTTGACGTTCAATCGCCAAAGCACGCTCGTCCTTATCAACGCCGCGACGCGAAAACACCCTAACTTCTACTACTGTGCCTTGCCCACCGGGCGGTAGTTTTAGCGATGTGTCTCTTACATCAGATGCTTTCTCACCAAAAATTGCACGCAGCAATTTTTCTTCGGGTGTCATGGGAGATTCACCCTTCGGCGTAACCTTGCCAACAAGAATGTCACCTGAATTTACTTCAGCTCCGATACAAACTATTCCAGCCTCATCGAGATCCTTAAGCGCCTCCTCACCGACGTTTGGAATATCGCGGGTGATTTCCTCTTGGCCAAGCTTAGTATCTCGAGCCATGATTTCAAATTCTTCGATGTGAATAGAAGTAAACACATCATCTCGAACAATTCGTTCTGATATTAAAATAGAATCTTCAAAATTATATCCATTCCAGGGCATGAAAGCGACAAGCACATTACGCCCTAACGCTAACTCCCCGAGCTCAGTTGAGGGGCCGTCTGCAACAATATCACCCTTTGCAACTACATCTCCGACTTTCACTAACGGGCGCTGATTTATACAAGTATTCTGATTGGAGCGCTGGAACTTTGAAAGATTATAAATGTCCACACCGGGCACATCAGCAGCGGTCTCTTCAGTGGCCTGCACAACAATTCGGGTCGCATCAACCTGGTCTACAACCCCCGAGCGATCTGCAACTATTGCTGCACCAGAGTCACGCGCAACCCTCTCCTCCATGCCTGTGCCGACTAAAGGGGCGTCAGCCTGCAGTAAAGGTACAGCTTGTCGCTGCATATTCGAGCCCATTAAAGCTCGGTTCGCATCGTCATTTTCGAGAAATGGTATTAGCGCAGCAGCAACTGACACGATTTGTTTTGGTGAAACATCAATAAAATCAATATCCTCTCGCATCGCCATAATGTATTCACCGCCTTCACGACAGCTAACAAGCTCCTCTACAAACCTGCCTCGCCCATCCAAAGCTGCGTTAGCCTGCGCCACTGTGTAGCGCCCCTCGTCCATGGCGGACATGTAAATCACTTCGTCTGTCACCTTACCAGCCGTAACGACCCTATATGGAGTTTCGATAAATCCATACTGATTAACTCGCGCAAATGTTGCTAACGAGTTTATCAAACCAATGTTCGGGCCCTCAGGGGTCTCGATTGGACATATGCGGCCATAATGGGTAGGGTGAACGTCGCGAACTTCGAAGCCCGCTCGTTCTCGGGTCAAACCTCCGGGGCCTAAGGCAGATAAACGCCGCTTGTGAGTTATTTCGGACAACGGATTTGTTTGATCCATGAATTGAGAGAGCTGTGAAGAACCAAAAAACTCGCGCACAGCAGCCGCTGCCGGCTTAGCATTTATCAGATCATGCGGCATTACACTATCGATCTCGACTGTGCTCATTCGCTCCCGGATAGCGCGCTCCATACGCAGCAACCCTACTCTATATTGATTTTCAAGCAACTCTCCAACAGAACGAACTCGTCTATTACCCAAATGATCAATATCATCAATATCTCCACGACCATCTTTCAGGCCAACGAGCACTTTTAGAATTGCCAAAATATCTTCTTTACGAAGCACTCTCATCTGATCATCTGTTTCTAAATTAAGCCGAGAGTTCATTTTGACTCTTCCTACGGAGGACAGATCGTAACGCTCTGGATCAAAGAACAAGCTCTTGAATAGCGCCTCCGCAGTCTCCAAAGTAGGGGGCTCACCGGGACGCATCACTCGATAGATATCAATCAACGCATCTTCGCGGTTATTATTTTTTTCTATCTCCAACGTGTTACGAACATATGGTCCAACGGAGCTGTAATCAATCGCCAGAATAGGGAGCTGTTGGATACCCACCTCTTTTAAGCTTTCAAGAAGTTCTTCTGTGACCTCTTCTCCAGCCTCGACATAGATTTCACCTGTGTTCGAATTAACCAAATCATTGGCAACAAAACGCCCGAGAATAGCCTCCGATGGCAACAATATATCTTTGAGTTTTCCGTCCTCTAGCGACCGCAGCACTCTTGGAGTTAATTTACGACCACTCTCAACCACCACTTTTTTTGTTTTTGCATCTGTGAGATCATAGTCTAATTTCGTGCCTTCAAAACGGGTAGGCTCAAACCTTGTTTTCCAACCACCATCAATTTCCGTGTATTCGATTGTGTCAAAAAAGAAGTTCAGGATATCCTCTTTCGTCATGCCTTGAGCCTCCCACGGCTCAAGATCAAGACCCTCGCGACTGCGCTCAACACGCAAGGCTTGCGTGGAATCTCCATCCAGAGCTAACAGAAGGGTAGTTGCCGGCAATTTGCGGCGACGGTCAATACGCACATAGAGGTTATCCTTGGCATCGAACTCAAAATCGAGCCAAGAGCCGCGGTAGGGTATTACACGTGCCGCAAATAAATATTTTCCTGACGAGTGGGTTTTCCCTCTATCATGGTCAAAAAATACACCTGGAGAACGATGCATCTGGCTAACTATTACCCGCTCTGTACCATTAACAACGAAAGTTCCGTTTGGCGTCATTAATGGCATATCACCCATATAAACATCTTGTTCTTTGATATCGCGTATAGACCGTGCACCCGTTTCTTCATCCACATCCCAAACAACGAGGCGCAAAGTCACCTTAAGCGGTGCGGCAAAGGTCATATCACGCTGCTGACACTCTTCAACGTCATATTTTGGATCTTCTAACTCATAACTTACAAATTCCAGCTGCGCACGGCCGGAGAAATCTTTAATCGGAAAGACGGTCTGAAATGCTTCTTCAAGACCAGAAGGCAACATTGTGCCGTTTGAATCCACCGGTTCCAAAAAACGATCGTAGGATTGTTTTTGAACTTCGATCAAATTCGGCATCGGAGCCACCTCGGGCAAGCGGCCAAAAGACTTTCGAATGCGTTTTAGTTGGGTAAAGGACTGCGGCATTTTCGTTCCTCGACTATCCACTCTTTTTTAATAAAAAGCGGCAAAACTCAACAATAAAAAAAGGGGCGAGAACCGCTCTGATGTGCAGTTCTCCCTCTGCTCGCACGGTAAAAAACCGCATCAATTAAGCTCGACAGTTGCCCCAGCTTCTTCAAGCTTTTTCTTTATTTCGTCCGCCTCATCTTTAGCTACACCCTCCTTAACAGGTTTTGGTGCACTTTCAACGAGCTCTTTAGCTTCCTTGAGGCCAAGCCCTGTAATGCCTCTAACCTCTTTTATAACATTAATTTTTTTGTCGCCCATTGCGGTAAGCACGACATCAAATTCGGTTTTTTCCTCGGCCCCGCCAGCGCCATCTCCTGCCGCAGGCGCGACGCCCGCAACTGCAACTGGTGCGGCAGCTGAAACCCCCCACTTTTCTTCGAGTAGCTTTGATAAATCAGCTGCCTCTATAACCGTTAAACTCGAGAGCTCTTCAGCAATCTTTTCTAAATCTGCCATAATCATTTCTCCTTGGCTTGAACAATACGATTTGAATACAAGTCCGCCGCCTCATGACCCAGAACTACCGAATGCGCCAAAAACACGGGCAAGTTGCCCGCTAGGTGCCTGCATTAAACTGGCGATATTTTGGGCCGGAGCTTGAATAAGTCCAATGATTTTACCGCGCAATTCCTCCAGGGATGGCAGTTTAGCAAGTGCTGTGATCTGCGCCGCATCGAGTGATTCTTCACCCAACACACCGCAAACAACCGATAACCTGTCATTCTTTTCTGCGAAGTCAACCACCACTTTGGCTGCCGATACTGGGTCCTCGGAAACAGCTATAGCTGTTGGACCAGCAAATTCATCGGCAAGACCTTCGAACTTAGTCCCCTTCAGTGCAATTTTGGCTAGCCGGTTTTTAGTCACCTTGAACGACGCACCAGCTTCCCGCATTTGCTGACGGAGCTCCGAGACTTCTCCAACGCTCAATCCCTTTTGGTGTGTCAATACGAGAAGATTGTTGACGCTGAATGCCTCATGCAGTTCGGCGACTAGGGCTTCTTTTTTCGTTCGGTCCACTGATAGTCTCCGATACTTTTTGACCAATGTTCTTGAATAAACACCAGCCTGTTACAATAAGACGGTATGCCAAAAATCGTTTGACACTCCACCCGACGGACCCTGCCCCAGTGGCTCAAGCCAATCCAACGGCCTAACACGACATGGCCTGACTGTCTTTTACCGCTGCCTCATGTTGGCCGGTTATCCGTTTAAGCGTTCCTAAAAACAGAAGAAACGCACCCACAATCTTGGACAGGTCAAGGGCGCACAAATGCAACACCCTCTATTTGCCGCGCGCCTCTCAGTATATGGAGAGATGCACAACAAAATTCTAATTCTATGCAGTCCCCGGATCTCCGCTCATATCGAGCTTTAGACCGGGCCCCATTGTTGAACTTATAGATACCTTTTTAATATATGAACCCTTTACACCGCTTGGTTTCGCTTTTGTGATTGCATCGATAAAGGCATTAACATTTTGCGCAAGCTTAGCCTCACTAAAACTAGCTTTACCGATACCTGCGTGAATTATTCCAGCTTTTTCTGCGCGGAACTGCACCTCACCCGATTTTGCAGCCTTTACGGCATCTCCAACGTTTGGAGTGACTGTGCCTAATTTTGGATTAGGCATTAAACCCTTTGGGCCTAGCACTTTGCCCAGCTTGCCAACAACGGCCATCATATCAGGTGTCGCAATGACGCGATCAAAGTTTATTTCACCGCTTTGCACTTTTTCAGCGAGTTCATCCCCCCCGACCAAGTCAGCGCCAGCATCTTTAGCCTCCTCCGCTTTCGAATCTTTGGCAAAAACAGCGATACGAAGGGCTTTTCCTGTACCATTTGGTAGCTGAACCACACCACGTACCTGTTGATCTGCATGCCGTGAGTCAACGTTCAAATTCATTGCTATTTCAATCGTCTCGTCAAATTTTGCAGATGCACGACCCTTGATTAACTTGACAGCCTCTTCAACAGCATAGGACGCATCGCGGTCAATGCCCTCGACGGCCTTTTTCAAGCGCTTACTATTTTTTGCCATAATTAACCAACCACCTCTATTCCCATGGAGCGAGCAGAGCCCTCAATAATCAACATTGCGGCCTCAATATCATTCGCATTCAAGTCACCCATTTTTGCCTCTGCAATCTCACGAACTTGTTTTTTCGTTACATTACCCACTGGATCATTACGACCGGGCTCGCTGGCTCCTTTGCTCAAAGCAGCAGCCTTCTTAAGAAAATAGCTAGCAGGAGCTGTTCGAGTCTCAAAACTAAAACTGCGATCTGAGAAACATGTTATCGTAACCGGAACCGGCATACCCTGCTCAAGCTGCTGCGTAGCCGCGTTGAAAGCCTTGCAAAATTCCATGATATTAAGTCCACGCTGCCCTAAGGCTGGCCCCACGGGCGGGGACGGGTTTGCCTGCCCCGCTGGTATTTCAAGTTTGATGTATCCATCAATTTTTTTCGCCATTTTATATCCCTTCCCTGGGTTCGTGGTACGGCCTAGTCTGGACTTTTACTTTGGCCTTCCACAGATACTGGTTGCCCAGCGGTTTATTAGCAGCTTATTTTTTATTATTACAGCTTATTGTTGTTACAACTTCTCAACCTGACCATATTCTAAATCCACCGGCGTTGACCGACCAAATATTGAAACAGAAACCTTGAGGCGCGCTCTTTCCTCATCAACCTGCTCCACGTCACCGTTAAAAGAGGCGAATGGCCCATCACATACACGTACTTGCTCGCCAATTTCGAAGGTAACAGACGGTTTCGGGCGTTCAACTCCCTCTTTAATTTGGTGCAACAGCCGCTCAGCCTCTGAAGCACTTATCGGACTAGGCTTGCCTTGCGCCCCCAAAAAACCCGAGACTTTAGCAGTATCTTTAACGAGATGCCAAGATTCATCAGTAAGGTCCATTTTTACCAAAACATAGCCTGGGAAAAACTTTCTCTCAGAATTAACTTTGCTGCCTCGACGCATTTCAACAACTTCCTCCGTTGGAACCAAAACTTGTTCAAACGCGGCACTCAGTCCTTTAAATGCAGCCTGTTCTTCAATGGATTGAGCAACTTTGTTTTCGAAACCGGAGTAGACGTGCACTACATACCAACGATGGGCCATCGTTAACCTCCCAACCCTAGGACAAGCTTAACCAACCAAGCGATCACTTGATCCGTCAAAAGAAAAAATATGGCAGCAATGAATACCATGACGAAGACCATCACGGTGGTAACGCCGGTTTCTTTCTTTGTTGGCCAAGTGACTTTATTCGCCTCCTGACGAACCTCACGTATAAACTGTGCCGGTGACGTCTTCGCCATTTTCTGTTTTCCAAATCCTTATCAATTTATTTTAGCTAGAACTCAACTTTATCAAAATAACATTAACCCAGCTGTCCACCGCACTGGCAGGAGTGGAAGGAATCGAACCCTCAACCCCCGGTTTTGGAGACCGGTGCTCTACCAATTGAGCTACACTCCTAAACCTTGCAAGGTTTTTCGCCTAATAAAACTTTTCTATTCAGTAATACTGGTTACAACACCAGCGCCAACAGTTTTGCCGCCTTCGCGAATTGCAAAACGCAAACCCTCATCCATAGCAATCGGCGCAATTAAGTTTACACCCATAGAAATATTGTCCCCAGGCATTACCATTTCTGTTCCTTCTGGAAGCTCCACCGTACCCGTGACATCTGTAGTTCGGAAATAAAATTGCGGCCTATAATTTGAGAAAAATGGCGTATGC
>JAYZAS010000007.1 GCA_036339585.1 Pseudomonadota bacterium | reverse complement strand
GCACATGAATCAGAAAAACAATTCGATTCAGTTATGACCTGGAGCCAGAATGAAATGCTACGCGAACTAGATTTCGAGAAAATGACAAAAGCAGAAATGGAAGAAGCAAAAAAAATAATGAAAAAATTGACACTGCCTCTTAAAGAAATACCAACAAGGCGCTTTCGTCCTCATTTCCGCGGTACGCGCACTGATATTCGATCAATGTTAAGACACTCTTTACGCTACGGAGGTGATTACATTCCGTTTAAAAAGAAGTCGCGACAGTATCGCCCGCCACCGCTCACTGTACTATGCGACATATCGGGTTCTATGGAACGTTATTCTCGCATGCTTTTACATTTTATTCACGCACTGACAAATGACCGTGATCGCGTTCAAAGTTTTCTTTTTGGCACACGCCTAACAAACATAACAAGGTTATTGCACCAAAAAGATGTTGATACAGCGCTAAAGACTGTTTCCGCTGCGATTGACGATTGGTCGGGAGGAACTAGAATCGGCCACTGTTTAGAGGAGTTTAATAAAAGGTGGTCGCGCAGAACATTGGCACAAAATGCAGTTATCCTTTTGATTTCTGATGGGCTGGATCGAGACGCAGGCATAGGTCTTAAGGCCGCTATGGAACGGCTTCATAAATCATGTAACAAGTTGATTTGGCTTAATCCGCTCTTGAGGTATGACGCCTTCGAACCCAAGCCATTGGGGGTTCGGGCCATCCTGCCCTTTGTCGACGATTTTAGATCAGTACATAATTTGAATAGTCTAAGCCAGCTTGCAGATACACTCAACCGCAGCATACCTCACGAAAGAATTGCAATGAATAATTGGCGAGAGCGCGCAGCATGACCAACCCGCAAATAAATATGCAAGATGATATACTCGATCAAGCATCGTCCTGGCTAGCTAGTGGTCACTGTGTCGCAATTGCAACTGTGGTAAGCACCTGGGGATCATCTCCGCGCCCAGTCGGTAGTCAGCTTGCCGTCAATAACAACAAATCTTTTATCGGTTCGGTATCAGGTGGATGCATTGAAGGATCAGTTATAGAAACGGCTATGGCGGTAATGCAAAGCGGCAAACCTAGCATTCTTAAATTCAGTGTGTCTAATGAGTTGGCTTGGGAGGTTGGTCTTGCATGCGGCGGAACTATTGAAGTTTATGTGGAACGAATAGAATGAAAGGTTCTTTGCTTAAATCCCTCAATGCGGCACGAATGGAAAGGAAGCCTGCCGCTCTCATTACCCGTATTCAAGATGGCTCTCAGACCCTCTTTGTCGAAAACCGTGTATTCGCAGGCCCTGAATTAGATCATTCCATAGAACTAGAATTAAAGAATGCAATCCTTTCTGACAAAAGCCGAATAATAGGAGATGGAGAAAATCGTGTATTTATACATGTTTTCAATCCTTCAAAAAGGTTAGTTATAGTCGGTGCTGTGCACATTGCGCAATCTTTGGCTCCCATGGCATACACTGCTGGTTATGACGTTTCAGTTATTGATCCACGCAGCCCATTTGCCACCGCCGAGCGTTTTCCCAATGTCAAAATTTTTTGCAAATGGCCCGACGAAGTTATGCCGGAACTGGACATTGATAGACGGACGGCTATCGTTACACTCACTCATGACCCAAAAATAGATGATCCCGCATTAACATGCGCTCTTAATTCAGATGCTTTTTATATCGGGTCACTAGGAAGCCGGAATACTCATGCTTCTAGAATTGAGCGTCTTCAAGAGGCCGGTCTCAATCGCAACCAAATTGCTCGGATCAATGGACCAGTGGGACTCAATATAAAAGCCATTTTGCCGGCGGAGATTGCGGTATCAATTCTGGCACAAATTATTGAGTGTTCACACCTGCCAAACAGGGAAAAAGACGCATGAGGTTTGGTAAAATTATGGCAAAAGATGCTGTCGGTGCAATACTCGCCCACAGTATCAATGAAAACGGCATAAGGTGGAAAAAAGGTCGTGTGCTAACAAATTCTGATATAGCCTCGCTGGTTGCTATTGAAATTGATAGAGTAACAGTTGCTCAGCTAGAACATGGTGATATTGGCGAGGATGCTGCTGCCACTGAGATTGCCAATCTGCTAGAAGGTGCCGGGGTATTTGCGAGTGAAGCCTTTACCGGCCGCGTCAATTTAATTGCTCGCTTTGATGGGCTAATCAAATTTGAAAGAAAGATAATCGAAACTTTAAACCTCGTTGATGAGAGTATCACAGTCGCAACCGCCTCAAATTATGAACGAACTACAAAAAATAAAATTGTCGCGACTATCAAAATAATTCCTTTTGCTGTTCATAAAAATATCATGCGCGAGTGCCAAGCCGTGTTATCGAAAACACAGTCCGCCGTAGACGTCATACCTTTTAAACCCAAAAGGGTGGCGCTAATTCAGACTACCCTCGGAGAGATGAAAGAGAGTATCCTCATAAAAACAACCAGTGTTATGCGGTCCAGGGTTGAAATGCTTGGCTTTAAGTTGATAGATGACTTGCGCATTCCTCACAACGTTACAGATGTTGCATCTGCATTAACCTCCTGCCTTAATAAAAAAATTGATGTTTGTTTAATCGCAGGTGCGTCGGCAATCACCGACAGAAGAGATACAGTGCCCGCAGGGATTTCTAAAGCGGGCGGTAAGATTATTCACCTCGGAATGCCTGTCGACCCGGGGAACCTTCTTTTGCTGGGGTCTGTTGGGGAAATGGTAACTATAGGCCTGCCGGGATGTGCTCGTTCGCCGAAATTTAATGGAATTGACCTTATACTAAATAGGTTAGCAGCAGACATCTCGCTTGGTGCTCGCGATATAATGCTTCTCGGCGTCGGTGGGCTACTGAATGAATACCCCGGCAGGCCCATGCCACGTAATAGAATAGCCGGCAAATTTAACGATAAACCAAAGATAGCTGGACTTGTGCTTGCAGCGGGACAATCACGTCGGATGGGTTCAATTAATAAGTTGCTGGCTGAAATTAGCGGAGAGACAATGATACGTCGAACCGTAACAAATTTAGTATCTTCATTAGCAACTCCAGTAATTATCATCACCGGACACCAATCCAAAAAAGTGTCAGCAACAATCACCGACCTTTCGGTAAAAATGGTTTATAACCCAGCCTACGCTAATGGGCTTTCGACCTCTCTTCGAACGGGGCTTGCAGCCCTTCCTCCTGATATTGATGGGGCGCTTGTCTGTCTTGGTGATATGCCCCAAATAAGCTCAACTATAATTAATCAATTAATCAGGGCTTTTAATCCACAAGAAAGCAAAGAAATTTGTGTTCCAACCTGGAAAGGAAAGCGCGGTAATCCTGTTTTATTGGGTTCCCGGTTCTTTGCAGAAGTGAAAAAAATAGATGGAGACATCGGTGCTCGCGAACTCCTTGACCGATATCCTGAGTTTATCTTTGAAGTAGAAGTTACTTCGAATTCAGTACTAGTTGATATAGACACACCGCAAGCGCTCGAAAAAGTTCAATGTTCCTAGGAAACTTGGACAGCAATAATGAACACTCTAAGAAATGGCTCATGGATTTTGAGGATAAGTAAGAAACTACTACTAACATCCCTAATGATTTTTCTTTCAACCTACGCAACTGTGAGAGCCAACGAATTACCACTTGACGTTAAAGGCATCACAAAAAAAGAGATCTCCGATACAAATAAGAGCACTAACAAGTTCAAACTATTAGCGGGTTTTTCTCTCACCAGCCCAGACTCAAGGTTTGGCGGGATATCATCCATACAAATACAAAAAGATGGTAATTTGTTATGGGCCATAAGTGACCGGGGTACTTGGATGAAATTTTTATTGTCTCATCGTACCGGCAAATTAACTGAGGTTCGTTTAGAAAGCATCAATGCACTTCAAATGCCAGATAACGAAAAGTGGCATCAACATAATCTGGATGCAGAAGCGTCTGCCTACATTGATCCACGCACACTTTTAATCTCTTTTGAGCGCGTCAACAGATTACTTGCATATAAGTTTACAGAAAGAGGCATAGAGGGATTTCCTCGTCTTTATCCACGCCCGAAAGGCCTTGCTCTAGCACCTCGCACTGGTGGACCTGAGGCGATGACACGACTATGTGACGGGAGATTTTTTATACTGAGCGAAAAAACTGACTTAAATGAAACAAACCATGTAGGCTGGGTTGGCAACAAAAAAAAATGGCAGATGTTTAAATATAGACCTCGCAAGGGCTATAATCCTACGGGAGCAACCACACTTCCCGATTGCAGGATTTTGCTTACGATAAGGCGCTTCAATTTTACATCATTTTCATGGGGTTTCGCATTGTTACACCCTTCAAATATCAACTCGAGTAAAATTCTTGAAGATAGTGACTCTTCTTTATTTTTTGATCCCAACATTTCTGAAAACTTTGAAGCAATAGCTGCTCGTCGCGGGGGGGACGGAGATACCTACGTATACGTTATGGCCGATGATAATTTTTCAATATTCCAGTCAACATTGTTGCTACAGTTCAAGCTTGAGTCTAATTTTACGAACCATTAATTTTGCAATAAGCCCCACGCTCACGGAGTGAGCCACATAATGTTGAGGCCGCATTTCGAGTTTCAAAAGGGAATGCATGCAGCCTGTACAGGATACCGCGACTTTCCAGGAAAACCCTTACAAACCGTGGTTTTAAGGTGCCCAATTTCTTGCGATGCCTTATAATTAGTTGACGCCATCCTGCTTCAGCATTTTCTAAATTTTTATATGTTGCCAAGTGCACCGAAATGGTCAGTTTGGAATCCCCAAAAAGATATTTTCGGGAACGACCGTCACCCTTTGGATCCAAACGGATATTTTTTTTACTCTTTCTAAATTCTCTATTGTCAAGTCGATCAGTTGTCTTTTTAGATATTGCAAAAGGGCGTTTGATTTGCGGCTTCAACCTTGGCAGGGGCGGACTTTTCGCAAGGATAATTTTCGGTTGTGATATATTGATATTTAATACTTTTTTTATAGGACGCTTCGGGAATATAGGAGGCGCCGAAGTGGCTATTTTCCACTCCAATGATGACCTCATATTTCTCCGAACTGATGAGGTAGATGGATCTAAAACGTTATGCCCGCTCGCATGTTTATAAGAAACCAACTCACGAACCTGAGGTGATACGCCAGGTTTAAATCGTGTGACTGAAACATAATGACCAACTTTCGGGGCATATAGAAATATCACGGTATCTCCACTTTGCCGTGAACACGCCACTTTGAAAGTGACATAAATTTGTTTTGATGGGACAGTTTTGGCCACACGCTCAATTACCTCGCATCTCCAATCGTAATCCCAGCCATAAGGGGCCTTATCGATGGTAACAGTCTCACGCAAACGAATTTTGCTGCCGACGCGCATCGGAAACAAATGCCCACTTTTATTCGTTATTGTTCGGCGTCCCTTGCTCCCAGCATTGCTCCAGTAAAATGCAGATAGCAATGGATTGGCATCTGTAATCTGAAAGTCACCATGCTCATTTATCCAGTGGACCCTGCCCCCTCTGACCGCAGAAACTTTCCAGCGCACATCTGGGTTATTAAATATGAATTCGTCACCGACAGAAAACTTTCTTTTACTAATTTGTCTATCAATTGCGATTGTTTCGTCGTTGCTCGAGACCAACATGCAGCTGCTAATAAATAACCCAGCGACTAAGAAAAGTGGCAATCGTTTCCAGCTTTGTGCCTCTGCCACAGTTTCTCCCTTGCTCATGCATAGAGATAGGTCACTTGGGTGCACTAATATTTTATAAAGTCGATCTATACCGATCCCTAATAAAAGCGCGTATTCAGTCCAAGTGTTTATTCTTAACGGCGTTCTCAATTTTTAAGGCACACTTTCAAAATTCTTAATATTGCTGTTTCGGTTAAAGGCCTAAAACTTTGTCCGTTAAAAGCCCTACTGCACTACCCAATGCGAAAGCCGCAATTCTGTGAGAAAACTCAGCCTGGATGAGTTCCAGCTGCGCCTCAAAAAGCTCTGTTTTAGCATCGAGTACAGCTAAATTGGTTTCGTTCCCCTCCTCCCGAAGAATTTTACGTTGCTCAAAGACCTCAGCTTGGATATCAACTGCATTCTTTAAAACGATAAGACGCTCTTTTTGTTTGTAAAGCTCTTCCCATGTAACCCTCACTTGTTCGTCAATTTTACGCCGCTGATTGGCAGTTTGCTGCTGAACACTCTGATAGCTTTTCGCTGCAGAGTGCACACGACCACGTGTGCTAAAGCCACTAAAAAGATCCCAGGTGCCTCTCAAGAGAAGGTCTGCGGAACGTTCATGCCCAGCGGTCGTGCCTTCATTTGCCTTGTATGCTAAGGTGCTTACCAGATCGACTTTTGGCCAGTAATTGCCACGTTCGGCATCACGTAAATCAGCCAGGCCTTTTGCAATGAATTCAAACTCTATAACCGACGGATTATTTGTTTGCGACAACGCCAATGCTTCAGTCAACGAAGCTGGCACCATGCCCGTGGGTAGTTCCGGATTCTTCATGGCCTCTAAACTCGGCTCAACTCCAAACACTTGTAGATATCGCGCGCGCGCTTTACGAAACTCTCCTTCAAAATTGAGCCTTGCTTGCTTGCCTAACGCCAGTCGCGACTTTGCTTGAAGCACATCGAGCGTTATACCCGTGCCGCGTTTGACACGCTCATCTTCTAACTCAGCCTGTTCAAGAATATTTCTTTCGTTTTGTAGCGAAACAGCAATCAGTTTCTGATTTAGTAAAACCTCAAGATAAACATTTATCCCTTCTAACAATACTTGTTGTCGAATGCGTTCTAAAGCGGCTGAACTAGATTGCACTTGCTTTTTACTAGCCTCCAGCCGGCTCTGATTTTCAAAACCGCTAAAAAGATTCTGGGTTATAACAAGACTTGTACGATCAAGCCGCCGTTCGAAGTCTTCAGGCCGCTCCAAAGCCCTTCGCTCCGGATTTGAACGCAATTGCGGGCCAGTCGTTCCTTCCACTCGAAGGTGAGGCCAAAAACGGCCCTTAGCGTCTTCTACTAGACCTATGTTCGCATCTTTAGTTGCTACAGCTGATTTTATGAGTGGGTGGGTGTTAAGAATTCTTTTCAATTCTGTTTTGAAGTTATCTGCGCGCACGGACATCGGCTCGGCTATGCCCAGCAGTGCAAACCAAAAACACAACAACTTCCGACCCAACAAGAGATCCCTACTATATCTAGATGGTCCCACCAATCCCATATACATAGTGGCACCGAATAACTGGGTCAAACATCTAAATTTTGCCAGAAATATAGTGCTAAATTATCGCTCCCTAAACGCCTCGTGTTTGAGCTTTAAGACAGGATTTATTATGAAATCTGCGACCTTCCTGGTACCAGTATGAATGTCAACAGTTGCTACCATTCCTGGCGTAATTTGGAGTTTCCCTTGCTCAGAGCCAAGATAATTTTTATTAGTCTTTACAATAACTTCGTAATAAGGCTCGTGTGTGTCGGGCTCAGAATTTGTATCAGCCGCAATACGCGTTACAGATCCAGCCAAACCACCATAACGAATGAAGTCATAGGTGGTAATTTTTACCACTGTGCGTTGCCCTTCTCTTACATAGCCACGATCCTGTGGTCTCAACCGAGCCTGTATCACCAATTCGTCCTCAATTGGAACAATTTGAAGAATCGATTCTCCCGGCTTCACGACACCACCGATGGTATTGAATTTCAAATTCTTTACGATACCTGCAATGGGGCTAGTTATGGTGGTGCGCCTATCCCGATCTGCCGCCTCACTAATTGTCTTCTGCAGACGAGCAATCTCCACTTCCACACGATTCGACTCTTCAACCGCTCGTGTTCTGAATTTCTCGTTTTCCTCAGCCAAACGCGATTTGGCCTCTTCCAGAGCCGATACCGCCCTTGGCACGGCCTGAGCCAAAACTTTATTCTCCCCATCAAGGCTCTCGCGCTCGCGTATTAACTCTAAATGCTCCATGCGCGGTGTAAGACCTCGCCGAAGTAATCTGGTAGAAATTGCCACTCGCTCCAATGACAATTTCAAATTTGCTTCTATAGCAGCCTTACGAGCCTTTAATTCATTTATCTCGAGTTCCCGTTGCTGCATTTGATTTAGGATTACTGCTAGCTTACTTTGAAGTTCTGCCCGCCTAGCATTATATGTTGCCCTCTCAGACATAACCATTTTCGGACGCTTCAATTCGAGGTCGGCAGGAAATCTGGGCTCTTGGCTTTCTATTTCTGCTTTTAACCGTAATTTTGACATCTGCATTGCGTCAATGCGTATTTGGATATCTTCGCTGCTAGCCCCAACAGTCCCAAGGCTCAATTGGAGCAGGGTATCACCTGCCTTTACTTCATCACCTTCTCTCACGGCAAGCCGCCGCAATATACCACCCTCAAGATGCTGAATTAGTTTCACTTTAGCACTTGGGATAACCTCACCATGCGCAACAGAAACCTCATCCAGTTCAATGAAAAAAGACCAGATAACCAAGCATGTTATACAAATAGCCACTAAATAAGAAATACTCACAAAATTTGGACGGGTACTTTCATCCAATAAGTCATCAAGCAGATTTCGTTTATCATCAACGAATACAATATTAGGGGACGACTCCGGTCGCTTAGAATTTTCAAAACCGTCATCATCAAATTGCTTGGCTGCTTGGAACTCTGGCACGTTTGCTCTTTTTGCCAGATTTTTACCAAGACTTTTGATGTATTTAAACAAGGTTAGAATTTCCTGTACTTCTCTGGATCAATTATTTCGCACTAAAATTTTAAACGATCTAGCACCTGTTTGGCGGGACCAGCCATTACAATACGGCCTTTTTCCATTACGAGTATACTATCACAAACTGACAATACTTCCTCGCTATGGGTAACGGCTAATACGGTAGACTGTTGAGATGCAATCTTGAGATTTGCAGCAAGGTTCTTTTCCGCATTTTCATCAAGATTACTTGTAGGTTCGTCCAAAAGCATTATCGGTGGATTATTCAAAAAAGCCCTGGCAAGGGCCAAACGCTGTCTTTGACCTTTTGACAAATTTCTACCGCCTTCGGTTAACATTGTCGCGTAACCATCCGGCATATCCAAAATGAAATCATGAGCTTCTGCCATTTTGGCAGCTTCTATAACTGAAGGATCAGTGACGTCAGGCTGCGTAATCGCTATATTGTCCCGAATAGAACCCGAAAAAAGGCTAGTTTCTTGAGGCAAAAAGCCAACCCAGTAGGCCAGTACATCCTGAGAAAATTGGCTAATATCCGCCCCGTCTATCAGGACACGACCCTGATCCGGTGAATAGAGACCTCTAACAACTTTGAGGAATGTGCTTTTACCACTTCCATTGGATCCCACCAAAGCATGCATTCCTTTTGGGCCAATGACGCCCTCAATACCAGAAACCACGTCAACTGTCTTATTACCATACGCAAAATTTACTTTCTCAAACTTTAATGTTCCCTCAGGCACAGCCAGCTTCACAGCCGTCTGTAAGCGTTCGCCACCGAGCTTAAATACCGTATCTAGGCGAGTTACAGATTGGCGTAACTGAGAAAAAATACGCCACTGTGAAACCAACTGGGTCATGGGCATTATCATGCGAGCACCAAGCATGTTTGCTGCAATAAGCGCTCCAATAGTCATTTTTTGATCGAGTATTGCCAGTGCCCCAATAGTCGTTACAGCAATAGTGGAAGACACCATCATTACATGCGCAAGCGTTTGGTGAGAGTCCGCAACCTGCCCTCGCTCTCGGGAACGATATATCAATTCGCCATGGCGGGCCTCCCAGACAGGCTTCAAAGATTTTTGCAGAGCCGATGACTTTACTGTTTCGCGAGCGCTTAATAATTCTCCCATGAAGTCATCACGTGAGATGATGCCATCGTGTTCACGCATTGAAACAGAATTCATTGATATGCCAGAGCGCCATGCCAAAACCATAAATAAAGGGATGACAGCTACCAAAACCCATGCAATTGGGGACGCGATTACGCATACAATAAGAAAGAAAATTACGGCAAAAGGCAAATCTATTGCCAAAGCCGCAGAGGGTCCGGAAAGCGCATTACGAACAATTTCTAAATCCTTAAATAACAGATGCCAGTAAGCAGTTGGCCTGCTTTCCAAGGTTAGAAGTGGGAGGGTCATTACTTTGTCATAAAGCTTCCGCCCTATAATAACATCTAACCTTACTGCAAAGGCTTGAAATATCCTACTCCTACCTTGTCTCATCACGTATTCAAATATGAGTACGAAAATAATACCAGCAATAAGGCCGTATAAGGTGTTCAACCCTCCATGAAAAATTACACGATCGTATACCTGCATAACGAAAACAGGCACAGATAACGCCAGCAGATTCACAAAGAATGATACTAGAATGACTCCGCGCAATTGGGCTTTTGAACTTAATATAGTAGCGCGCAACCAACCGAATTTTCTCGCTACAGGTTTACGCTGAACATCTCCGACCATCTGGAGCCTTTGTCAATTTTTCGTTGTTTTTGATAAGCACCGCATAGCTGTGGCAATACCATATCGACCTTGTTTTTAGAAATACCTGAAAGGAGGAAGAGTAATGATATAAGGACGCCCGTCCAAGAAAAAACTCATTTTATCATTTTTAAAATTTTTTTTATTTTGGTTGTACAATAATTTTAACCTTATCAGTATTTTAAATATGAAATCGTCGAAGGCCGTCCTAATGACGGTTAGCAATAAATCCTATATACTTTCTAAGTTTGTAAATTGATCTCCGATCCTTTTGACAGTTAACTTCAATGAAGGACGACAATATCAAGATATGGTTGAGACACGGGATTTTAGTAAGACGTCTTTTAAAAACTCTGAGTGGCAGGCCGGCGATGACGTGCCGCTGGATCAAGCTGGAAAAATCGAACTTGAACGCCCAAAACCTCAGGAAAGCAAGCCAAGCTGGATTAGTAAAATTCAGCTCGGCACTTTATTTGCACTCGCTCTTTTAGTTACGGCAGTAATAACTCGTTGGCTTGATCCGGTCCAAATTGAAACACTTCGCAACAAAGCGTTCGATCAATACCAACTTTATTCTCCTAGGCCGGCTAAAAATTATCCTGTGGCCATAATTGACCTTGATGAAAAGTCACTCTCAGAGTTTGGACAGTGGCCGTGGCCTCGAAGTACCGTCGCCAAGATGATCGAGAAGCTTGGTAATCTTGATGTAGCCGCCGTCGGGCTAGATATAATTTTTGCCGAACCAGACAGAACTTCCCCAGACAAAATAGCGGAGACTTTAACACAATTACCGGAGGGCGTGAAAGATAGCTTAAAAGAGCTTCCAAACAACGAATCATTAATGGCTTTAGCGATGAAAAAAGTACCCGTGGTCGTTGGCCAAGTCGGCTTGTACACACAACTACCAAAAGGTAAAAAACCACCAAAATTTCCTTCTCCTTTTAAAGCCTTTAAGGGGGCGGACCCCAAGCCGTTTCTTTTTCAATATACAAGCCTTTTGGCTAATGTGGAACAGTTGGAAATGAACGCGGCTGGCCACGGTTTCTTTTCCGTATGGGAAGAAGCTGATGGAGTTATTCGTCGCGTCCCATTAATTGCCCGAATAGGCGCAAAACAAATTCGGCCGGCGCTAACCATCGAAATGCTACGTGCTGCCTATGGAACGAATACACTTCTGACAAAAGCTAATGCTGCCGGTATCGAGTCAATCGCAATGCAGATTAGGAGTGCACGCGGCCAGTTCTTTGATGTTCCTTTAGATGGGAATGGACGAATATGGGTTCATTTTAGCAAGCCCGCCAAACGAAATGTCATACCGGGGCAAAGCAGGCTTTATGTGTCAGCCGCTGACGTTTTGACCGACCGAGTTCAGCCAAACATACTGAAAGGAAAGCTTGTACTCGTTGGAACATCCGCAGCCGGCCTCCAAGATCTTCGAAATACGCCTGTTGCAAGTCGTTTGCCGGGAGTAGAAGTGCACGCAAATATTTTAGAGTCTGTATTTGCAGCTGAGGCAAATTATCAAAAGGCCGTCAGAACAGAATATGAAAGACTTATCGGCGATGGAGTAACCCAAAATGAGGCAAGCCAAAAGATCCGCGCTATAGACAAACGGGACTTTTTCCTTCGTTATCCTGCTTGGGCCAATAGTGCTGAAATATTACTTATAATTGTATCAGGGCTTCTATTAATTATTCTAATACCTCGTTTAGGACCTATATTAACTTTAGTCTGTGTTGTAGTTGCCAGCTGTGCGCTTGGCTTACTTTCTTGGCATTTGTATACAGCGGAAAATCTGTTACTTGATATAACCTACCCAGGAGCAGTGACCATTGCGTTGTATGCGGTTTTAGCATTTTCGAATTACACTCGTGAAGCAGCAGAAAAGAGGCAAGTTCGTGGTGCTTTTGCACAATATCTATCACCAGAGCTCATTGAACAGTTAGCCGAAGATCCCAGTAGACTAAAGCTCGGCGGCGAAACCAAAAGAATGACACTCTTATTTTGCGACGTGCGAGGTTTTACATCCATCTCAGAACTATACAAGTCAGATCCTCAAGGTCTTACTACCCTTATAAATAGGCTACTTACTCCACTGACAGACACAATTTTGGGTCGAAACGGCACCATCGATAAATATATGGGCGATTGCATCATGGCATTCTGGAATGCACCTCTAGATGATGAGGATCAAGAAGGTGATGCCTGTGCTGCTGCATTGCAGATGTTTAAGGACCTTAAAATATTGAATGAAGAGCGCGAGAACGAAGCACGGGAACAAGGAATCGGATTCTTACCTTTAAACATCGGAATAGGCATAAACACAGGTGATGTGGTCGTTGGCAATATGGGCTCCTCCCAGCGTTTTGACTACTCGGTACTGGGAGATGCAGTAAATACTGCTGCGCGACTGGAAGGCCAATCGAAAGAGTACGGATGCAATATTGTTATTGGTCAAGATACAGCAAGTGAAGTTTCAGACCGTTACGCGTTATTGGAGTTGGATAAGATCGCCGTAAAAGGCAAGTCAGAAGCAGTAACTATTTTTGGCCTAATGGGCGATCGCGATTATATGAATGCTCCAACTTTTAATAAGTACAGAAGAAAGACTGATGAAATGCGTAGAGCCTACCTTGCCCGAGACTGGGATGCAGCGGAAAAAGCAGCAAAAGAAGCCAGCACAATGTCGGAGGCACCAGCAGGCCTCTATAAAATGTACTTGGACAGAATTGAAAATTATCGAAGCAACCCACCGGAAGAAGATTGGAGTGGCGTTTACGTGGCAACGACCAAATAGTTAAAAACTAATTCGCATAAACTTTATTGACACTCGTTTACGTTTTCTCCCTGCCTAATGCAACAGCCCGTACGTGAGTCTATTCCATGACGGCCCCTGCCTTTCCGGGCGCTTACAAAGAAGCTTCGATTTCAAGTCTTAATTGGCTGAGTGCGGTCTTAACCCTTGCGAAAACATCTTGCCAGTCACCACAAATACGCTGTCGAAATAATCGCATCGTAGGATACCATGGCGTGTCAGCACGTTTCAATAGCCAACGCCACTCACTTCCATAGGGAAGGAGTAACCAAACTGGCTTCCCTAGCGCGCCGGCAAGGTGCGCAACTGCAGTATCACAAGTAATAACCAGATCGAGTTGGTCGATAATTTCTGCTGTATTTCCAAAGTCTTTCATTTTCTCCTTAAGATCAATGATTGTGTCATTCTCGAAACAAGCTTCTGCCTCCCGAGATGCAGAACCAGATTGGATTGAATAAAAAACTATTTCTGAAAGACTGAAGAGGGTCATGAAATAAGCGAATGGGATAGAACGATACCTGTCGTCGCTATGCGTGGGCCGCCCTGCCCAAGCAATCCCAGTATTGAGCTTACCTCCCTGGCTTGGAACAAAAAGGCAATGGTTCAAATCTGGCGCTTTGAGATACGGCACTTCGCATGGAATTGTATCCAATTTTGTACGGAATCGACTAGGTAGACTGAGAAGTGGTATTTGCACATCAAAAGTAATTTCGTCACCATCATTCAGCACATAAATTTCGTCATATCCCTTAACAGACCTTATTACCGGATAAAGCTCTGGTTCGCATAGTAGTTTAATCTTGCCACCCGCGCCTCGTCTCTCTGCCGCAATTTTTGGTACGTAACGAATAAATTGAAGTGTGTCTCCGAAACCCTGTTCGACATGCACAAGTAAATCTCTGCCATTAAGAGGACTACCGTCCCACAATCGTGCATGAATATCTGGTATATTTGGCTTGTAGGCCGGCATATCAAACCGCGATTCATATGCCACCCATCCCTCATCATATTGGCCATTTAATAGTAGAATGCTAGCCGGTGCGAAAAAACCACGTGCAGCTGAAGGCTGTAACTGGCGAACGCGCCTGTAACATTCCATCGCGTCTTGGATTTTTTCCATGCGGAGCAATGCATTTCCAAGCGTGTACTGCGCGTCAGGATCTGTCGGCACAGCCTGCACAGCTTTCTGCAATAGTAGCATCGCTTCTGCTGGCTGTCCCAGCTTCAAAAGAACGTGGCCAAGATTTTTAAGCGCAGGTAAGTGCTCAGGGGAATTAATCAAAGCTTGGCGTATCATAATTGCCGCTTTTTCATATTGGCTCGTTTTTTCATACGCCGCACCTAGGTTAGTCAAACAACGCGTGTGGCGAGGATCAATATTCAGACAACATCGATAAAAATAAATCGCCCGTGTTAAGTCCTCGAGGCGAAACCAGCAATTCCCAAGCTTATAAAAAGCATCTGCCCACGTTGGCGCAATTTCAACTGCCTTTTTATAATTCTGTGAAGCTTCTCTAAAGTTGTTCTGGCTCGCAAATGCATCGCCTAGGTTTGAATAAGCTTCTGCATAGTCAGGCTTAGCTTTTACTGCGTTGCTGTAAGCAACAAGAGCCTCCGCACAATTGCCTGCTCGGAATAGAATATTTCCAAGGTTATTTATTGCTTCGGGGAAATTGGGGCGACACTCCAGTGCTTTTCTATAAAATTTTTCCGCATCGATAATATTATTACTGTCGGCTAACGCAACTCCCAAATTGTTATAAGCATCTGAATAATTGGGCTTCAATTGAATTGCCAATTTGAGTTTTTGAATAGCCTCTCCATGACGTCCAAGCAAACGGAGAATAAGTCCTTGTGTGTTCAGATAAACAGCATTTTCAGGTTCCATGGCCGATGACCGCTGTATAAACCTAAGGCTATCTGCAAGATCACCGGCGCGATGGGCAATGACCCCCATAAAATGGTATGCTTCAGCATTATTTTCATCAAATTTAAGTAGTCGTTGTGTCAGCCGTTTGGCCTCATTGAGATTACCGGCATGGAATTCCTTGATCGCTGCATCCAAGCACACAGGTTTTTTTGTCATAACCAAATTCCCTAATGTTGCAGAGAAGAAGTATTTGAAATCTCGTAAACCATATTACTTAACAAGCGATCCACAAAACAAATCAAACTTGCCCTGTTGACGGGATGATCACCTTATCGCTACTCCTACCTCACAGACTTGATTATTGATTCCCATAATGGAGGATACGACGTGACAACATGTTCGCCGCTTTCAGGCATTCGCGTTTTTGAATTAGGTGCAAGCGTTGCCGCACCATACGGTGCTTGGGTTTTGGCCCAGCTTGGAGCTGAAGTAATCAAGGTAGAAAAACCGCTAGATGGGGACGATGCACGCCATTGGGGCCCACCATTTTGGCACGGCACCGGGACAATGTTTCATGCGCTTAATCGTGACAAAAAATCAGTTACTGTTAATTTACGTGATGAAATTGAGTGTCGGCGGCTACGAGATACTATTGTTCAAACCGGCGATATAGTCATTCAAAACATGCGCCCAGGAAAAGCTGTCGAGTTAGGCTTGGGCCCGGAGGACCTTCTCCTCAAAAAACCAAGTTTAATATATGCAAATTTTGGTGCTTTTGGCCACATCGGCCCCTACAAGGACCGGCCAGGATATGACCCGTTAATGCAAGCTTTTGGTGGATTAATGAGTGTTACTGGAGAAGAAGGCAGGCCACCCGTCAGAGTTGGCACATCAATAATAGACATGGGCACTGGTATGTGGTCTGTCATTGGGATTATGTCAGCGCTTCGCGAGCGTGATGTAACAGGACAAGGAGGCGTCGTTGATTTATCACTCTACGAAACCTCTATTGCTTGGATGACTGCGCATACGGCTGCTTATCACTCAAGCGGTGAAATGCCGAGTAGATATGGCTCCGGTATGAGAACAATTGCTCCTTACGAAGCCTATGAATGTAAAGATGGCTTCTTAGTTATTGCGGGCGCTAATAATATTTTGTTCGAAAAAATTAGTTTTGCGCTGGGATGCCCAGGCTGGGCAAAAGATGCTCGCTTCAAAACAAACCCTGACCGGGTAAAAAATCGTGATGCTCTCAATACCTTAATTACAAATATATTGATTGAAAAACCGCGAACACATTGGCAATCGGTACTTGATAAAAAAGGTGTGCCCAACGCACCAATCCAGAATACAGGAGAAATGGACCAACATCCACAAACGCAAGCTCTTGGAATGATTCAAGAGTCGCCAGATCAGTCAATAAAGCTTACGGGAATGCCATTATCGTTTGATGGAAAACGGCCCCCATTTCGTTCTACAGCACCGAAATTAGGTGAACACAATAATGAAATATTTGGAGACTATGAATAAATGCGAACAGACTATGAAACCTTAGACATAACCCGGCACAAAAAACATGTTTTGATTGTCAAATTAAACCGTCCTTCTTTTGCGAATGCATTAAACACGCAAATGGGATTAGATCTGCGCGACCTGTGGCGTGATTTATATGTCGACCAAGAAGATGTACGCTGTATCATTCTGACCGGAGCAGGTGAGAAGGCATTTTGCGCCGGCGGTGACCTTAAGGAACGAAATAACATGACCGATGCTCAGTGGCAGCATCAGCATGCTATATTTGAACAAGCTGTTCTTACCATGATTGATGTGCCATCACCCGTTATTGCCGCTTGCAATGGAGCAGCATATGGAGGTGGGTGTGAGTTTATTCTAGGCTCCGATTTTGCCTATGGCTCGACTAATGCTAAGTTAGCTTTGACAGAGGTTACGCTCGGGATAATGCCAGGGGCTGGCGGCACACAATTTCTCCCGAGAGCTGTTGGCATACGACGTGCTAAGGAATTTCTGTTAACAGGCTATCCATGCACAGCGCAAGAAGCCTATGAATGGGGTATTTTCAATAAAATCTGCGCCCCCGACGAACTTTTAAATTTAGCTTTAAAAACTGCAGAACGAATATCATCGAACGCTCCAATTTCAATACGACAGGCAAAAAAAGCACTTAATGTGGCGACCCAACTTGACTTAAAGAATGGCTACGCATTTGAAATTGAGGCGTATAACCGTATGGTTCCAACAGAAGATAGGCAGGAAGGAATTAAGGCCTTCAACGAAAAACGTATGCCCGTTTTTAAAGGAAAGTAGTTAAGGCCCCTTCTTGAATTATGCGAGAACTTTTAAAACGAGATGTTGCCGCTCCGGTGGTATCCCTCATTTTCTTTCAAAGCCTTACTATTATGGCAATGAATGCTTTTGGAAACGCCCCCGACGAAGTCAGCAATAGCTACGGGATACCGGAGAGTTTTACTGGTATATTCACTGCTATCTGTTATTTATCGGCTCTTACCTTCGGACTTTTTATAAGTGCACCATTGGAGCGATTTGGTGCTGTGCGTTGCTGCCAGGTAACACTTTTAGTCGGCGCGCTCGGTATGGCTTTATTTACTCTCGCAACGCCCTGGAGCTTTGTTATCAGTGCAGTGATGGTCGGATTTGCTCATGGCCCAATGAATCCAGCAGGATCCTTTTTAATAATGCGTCAGGCCAAACCCAGGTGGCGCCCCCTACTCTTTTCACTAAAACAAACAAGTATACCAATAGGCGGAACTCTTGCCGGTTTTTTAGTTCCGACATTATTGATTTTTACCAGTTGGCAAACAGCTATGCTGATAATAGCCGCCGCAATGACGTTAACGGCGTTTATTACTTGGCCCTTTCGCGACCGAATAGCACGACGCCACAATAACAATAGCGCAGGACAAAAGAAAAATACTTGGGAGCCTATCCAACTTGTTTTTCAAAAAGGTCCGATAAGGGAGCTCTCGTTAGCGGCATTTATACTGATAGGCTGCCAAGCGTGCGTGGTTTCTTTTTTAGTCATTTATCTTGTCAAAGAAATAAAACTCGAGTTGCAGTGGGCCGGATTGATTTTTGGCCTAGCACACGGAACAAGCATTATAGCAAGAATTTACCTTGGAATACTTGCAGACCGAGTGATCAAGACAAAGACCATATTAGGATTGTGCGGAGTTATTACAGGTATCTGCTTTTTTCTTCTGGCAGCTTTTCCAGCTGGAGGTTCATTCTGGCTCCTCTGTTTTCTTGGAATAATCTTGGGAAATGCTAATCTTGGCTGGGTCGGCTTATTCTTCGGAGAAGTTTCAAAACTTGCACCGGATGGGAAGGCTGCACAAGTCACCGCCGGCAGCCAAATCTACGCATTTGGATCATTTGTTTTAATTCCTCCAATATTTACGCTTTTTATCGAACACGCGAACAGTTATGCCACGGGGTTTTTTATAGTCGGGATTGCAGGTCTTGTGGCGGGTATTCGTTTTCTAAGCATAAAATATTAGCTTCCAACATGGAATGTTGAGACAAGTCCTTTAAGCGTGGCGATAACACTCAATGGGGTTAAAAGACCTGTCGCCGGGTTTTCAGGTGATGGAACACCCTCAATTTTTATTTCAAACCGAGTGGCATCTGAATCCACTATAATTAGATGCTCGTTTCTTTTTTTTGTTGGATCAGCCCATAGCTCTACTCGAGTTTTATCAAGTCCCGAACCTGCCATACTGAGTGCGGCTGCAACATTCAAATTGGCTGGGAATCCGGCAGCGGCCTCACGAACACTACCTTCAAATACTCGGAAAGGTTCTTTTACGTTTGTTAAATCAATTTTATTATGCACGATATACGGAGCACCCATAATCCCCTGTGGCGGCTTTCGTGTGATTATACGGATGTCACTTATTCTTCCTTCCGCAGCCGCTCGAACAGCGTCAAATCCAACAAGCGCCCCCGTTGGGACGATGATGCGTGCGCCAGTTAACTTTGCATGATCAATAAGCCCTTGCCGTTCGATAAGTTGGCCGCAAGAACAGGGTATGAAAATTCGGCCAGCATTTACTGCGGGCCCTGCAACATCATCAAAAACTGCGGCTGGTGTGCACTCAACAACTATATCAGCATACTTTGCAAGTGAAGCGAGCGACATAACCTTAGGGGGCTTAATAAACTGACTGACCCGATCTTTGCCGCTCTCTATATCACGCGTTGAAACCGCGGATAAGGAAAGACCATCAATACCAGCATCTAATGCTTTAGCTACTCTAATGCCGATTGCGCCTAAACCAGCGACGGCAACTGTTTTTCCGTTTTTACTCAAACTAAAATTTCCTCTTACACGAATTATAATCGTAGATTCAAGAAAAGAGCTTGTTTAAAAAATATATACGCTAAAATATACGACCAACCTTGAATAGCCTTAAGTGATTTGCAATGAAATTCATAATTTTATGTCTCGTAGTCCTATCTTTAACAACACATCCAACAGGCGTTGACGCTCAAACACCAAAAGACAACGCACAGGAACTAGCGCATGAAGGCATTAAAAATTTGATGCAAGCTCTGCAGCTTATGATAGACCATATCCCTCAATACGAACTACCGGTTCTAAATGAAAACGGCGATATTATAATCAAGCGTAAGTACCCCCACGAGATGCCAGATAAGAAAAAGAGCGGTGTTGAGAATGATATCTGAGATTACTGAAAGTTAATAAGAAAATTCTCGGAATCTTAATACTGTAGTTGTAGGCTATGCAGCACTTCGTCCGCAAATCAATTAAGGTGAGTTATGATCGACGTCAAACGCATAATCGTCGGAATTTCTGGAGCTTCAGGCCCAATCTACGGTATCCGAATATTAGAATGCCTCAAAGAAAACACAAATATCGAAACTCATCTTATTTTATCACCGTCAGCGGCACAGACGATAGCTGCGGAGACAGATTACGCTTTAGATGATGTGCGAAATTTAGCTGATATAGTGCATAGCTTTAAAGATATAGGAGCGTCCATTTCATCGGGTTCTTTCAGAACTGAAGGTATGATTATTGCACCATGCTCTATCAAAACGCTTGCAGGTGTCGCAAATTGTTTTAGCGATAATCTGATAACACGTGCTGCAGATGTTTGCCTAAAGGAGGGTCGCAAAGTAGGGCTTATGGTTCGGGAAACACCACTTCACCAAGGGCATTTGGAGCTAATGGTAAAGGCAGCGCAATTCGGATGTCTTATAATGCCACCGGTCCCTGCTTTTTATCATCGTCCCGCTAGTATAATTGACATTATAAATCAAACAGTAGGACGGGCGCTCGATCAATTTGGAATTGAAACAGGTACTGTTCATCGATGGAAGGAGACTGGTACAAAATAAAAAGTTAAGTTTGTTTCAAAGCCGACTTGATATCTGTTTTAGAGACCTTTGGAAATACGCCCCCTAAAATATTAAACAACTCTGAAGTGTAACAGTTTGCGGATAATTCAGGCATAGAAAAATATAAGCGTATATTCTCTAATGCATTATTGATTCGCTGCATCTCTGGTACGCTATTATCTTCAAGCACTGCAACCGTGCTCATTAATTTAAATTGCTCAATCTGTTCTGCCTTTATTTCGACTTCCAAAACTTGTTTTTGTAGCTGTCGTACCTCCTCCTCATTGCATTCGTAATTTTTGATTTTAAAACTCTTGCGAACACTTCGTAGCTTTTGAACTATATCATTGTTCCAGTCTGCAGCAGTTCTGCACAATAATATTACCTCATGCTTAGATAATACGGGGTGCCCTACCGATGCTGTCCAACAACAAAATAAAAGAATATTAACATCTGCTCCGCATTTTTCTTGAAGTGCAATACAAGAATCTGAAACTCCTTTCTTGGAATACACCTCGAGAGAAAAATTCCAAAAGGGATGTGTCGTTTGAACATTATCACTTCTATCCAGCTTGGATAGCGTCACATAAAACCTCCTCAATATCTTGGACGCGCATTGGTAGTGTCAAAATTTCACTACCTATCGGTTCTAGAGCATCATTGACTGCGCTCGCTATAGCCGCTGGAGCGCCAAGGTAACCACCTTCCCCACTGCCCTTCTGACCCATAGGAGTTAGGGGAGAGGGCGTACAATGGTCGACCATATTTACTTTTGGAATCTCGTGAGCAGAAGGCAACAAGTAATCCATAAACGTACCGGCTAATAATTGGCCGTCATCGTTATATTCGAACTTTTCGTAAAGTGCTGCACCTATCCCGTGCGCGATGCCTCCATAAGTCATACCATGGACAATGTGCGGATTTATTTGAGTGCCACAATCATGCCCAATGTAATAATCTTGAATTGTTACCTGACCGGTAAGCGGATCGATAGAGACTAGCGGAATGTGTGCCTCGAAAGAGTAACATGGGTACATTTGCACTTTTCCGTCTGGCGTGGGCATTGAACCACCAGTCGGTACTTCCCAGACATGGCGTGCTTGCAACCCTGGCTCCATATTATCTGGCAAGTCGTGATATCTGCGATGCGCAATTTCAATAAGCTCGCACCACTCAATTTTTATGTGCGGCTCTTTCCTTGCTAAAACATCACCATTACAATATTCTAATTGATTAACAGGAAGCTGAAGATTGTGCGCCGCTATGCGAATAAGTTGCTTCCTTATCTTCTCCGATGCACCTTGTGCCGCACCACCCAACATTATTGCCATCCTGCTTCCAACCGGACTATTGCTCGGCAAACTTGCGAGCGAATCCGTGCGTGTGACCCTAATTGAGTCTGGATTGCGTTGTAGTACCTCGCCAATAACCGTAGAAACTAAAGATTCATGTCCCTGGCCTGCCGATGTGGTCGCAATAATACCTGTGATAGAGCCATTGAGGTCAATCTTAACTTGACAGCTTTCCATCCAAGTCGTTGTAGGATTTTTTTCATTAAAAAGCGGCTCAAATCCTGCATTTCCTCCAGATGGCTCAAGACAAGTAGCAATTCCAATGCCTGCAAACTTTCCCTCTGCCCGGATTTGATCGCGTTTTGATATTAACGATCTTATATTTGCTAGTTTCTCGGTTTTGTTCAGAACAGCATGATAATCACCGCTGTCGTAAGAGGTGCCGCTGGGTATTTCATAAGGAAATTCATCCTTTTGAATAAAATTTCTGCGCCGGACTTCAAATCGATCTAAATTTAGAAAGCGCGCTACTTTATCAATTCCAACCTCTATTGCAAAATTTGTCGGCGACTGACCAAATCCTCTCACAGCCTCTTGTGTTGTCTTATGTGTACTTACAGAGATAGCTTCATATTCGACACTGCCAATCCGGTAAGGACCAACTATAGCGGTAACCGGTTTTCCTAGTTGAAGAGGGGCACGTCCAGGAGACGCGCCAGCATCATCCAATGCACGCATCCGCAAAGACTTGATAATTCCTTCACCGTCGAAAGCCATGTCAACATCAAAAATACGGTCTGGCCCGTGAGCATCTCCGCCAATCATATTTTCAAGCCTATCCTCTATCAACCGCACAGGATAACCCAGTTTCATGGAGAGATACCCCACTAAAACTGAATGCTTTATACCGCGTTTGACCCCGTAGCTGCCTCCTACGTCAACATCATAATGAACGCGAACACTATTCGATGAAAGTTTTAGGGCATTACTAATTTGTTCCTGATACTTCGGCATTTGGATCGAAGCCCAGACATCGAGTAATTTTTCTGAAGAACTCCATTGAGCTACCACACCAAATGTCTCAATTGGCACCGTTGAATTACGGCTCCAGCGGGCTCTGTAACTAATAGCGTGATCAGCTGATTCAAAATCGTCATCAACAGGGCCCCATTCAAACTTACGCTGAAAAAAAATATTTCCACCGATCTCAGGATGTACCAACGGGGCTCCTGGCTTTATCGCTTCTTCTGGATCTACAACGAAATCCAATGCCTCATAATCCACATAAACTAGTTCCGCAGCATCTTCAGCAATATAACGACTATCGGCAACAACAGCGGCTACCCACTCCCCAGCATAGCGCGTTACCTTTGAGGCAAGTGGGTAACGGTGATAGTTCGGCAAATCTAGACCTGACATCAGTGAATTGGTTGCGTTTTCTAATTCTAGTCCTGTCAATACATAATGCACGCCATCAAGGGCAAGCGCCTCCGTAGCATCAATCGACTTGATCTCGGCTGAAGGGAACGGGCTCATTACCAATGCGACATGCTTCATACCATGGCATTTAATGTCGCCCACAAAACTTCCTTGTCCCGTAACAAAACGACGGTCTTCTTTTGTCCTCCGGGGTTTGCTCACGTAACGATACTCGGTCACGACGCCTCCTTAAGACGGCTTGCAGCAAGTGCAATTGCCTCGATAATTTGCCTGTAACCTGTGCACCTGCAGATATTACCTCCTATGGCCTCGACTATTTCCATCTCACTGGGGCTAGGGTTTTCTTGGAGCAGAGAATGACCTGCTATAAGCATACCAGGAGTACAATATCCACATTGCATGGCGTGCGTTTCACAAAAACAATCTTGCAGTATGCTTAATGTGCCATCCGCTTCCGAAAGCCCCTCGACAGTGGTTACTTCGCAACCATCTGCTTGAACTGCATACATTAAACATGAGCGCACCGGAGCACCATCGTGAATGACCGAACACGCACCACAGACACCATGTTCGCACCCCGCATGGCTACCAGTCAAATCGAGCTCGTCACGAAGAAAGTCAAGAAGTGTCATACGAGGTGGAATTTGAGCGACTTGAGACATTCCATTTACCGTTACGTTTATCTTTTTTAAATACTGTTCACTCATTCCTTGCCTCATAAACCTCAGCCCTAGCCTCCTCCAATACCCTGCGAGTAATCCTCCCCGCAACACGTTTTCGATATTCGGCCGTAGCGTGAACATCGGTATCAGGGTCTAGTGCTTCCATTATCAAGCCGCATGCCTCATCTAAGACAGCATCAGAAAGAGGTTTACCCACAAGTGCTTTTTCTACCGCATCGATCTTTACTGCAGCAGGGGCACAGCCCCCTACAGCAACGGCTGCACGAGTGCATTTGCCCCCAAAATCCGTTGCTAGCTGAGCCGCTACTGCAACGAGTGCATAATCGCTATTGCGAATACTCACCTCATGGAACCCACTCCCAACGACTTCCTCACTCCAAATCGGAAAGCGTACTTCAGTGAGACACTCTGTATCTTCTAGTGCTGTATCCATAGCAGAATAGAAAAAATCACCAGCACAAATTTGTCTTTCACCATCTTTTCTAAGTGCCACGATCTTTGCATCCAAACAACGAGCCACAATAGGTATTTCTGCCGACGGGTCTGCATTGGCTATACTCCCACCGACCGTTCCACGATTGCGGGTTTGGGTATGACCAACATGCTCCAACGCTTTTGCGAGGAGAGGCAATTTATTGATAATCTTCTCAGATGCCGCAGCCTCGGCTTGCCTGGTGCATGCCCTGATTGAGAGGTTTTCATTAGATGTCTGTATACCTGCTAAGGTTTGGATATGATTAATGTCTATTAATAATTCTGCTTTGACCAAACGCATTGCCATCATTGGAACCAAAGTTTGCCCACCAGCTATAATGCGACCTTCGTCACCTGCACGGTCCAACGCTTCCAACACTGCTTCAAGTGTATCCGGCCTGATGTAATCAAACGCTGCAGCTTTCATTTGGTCAACCCTTGTCAATCGGAAGAAGACATTGACGTTTTGACTGCCCTGCGTCAATGCAAACATTTTCACAACTTACACAAATTGAGATTGAACCACCTTGGACGATATTGTACGAGTTTTTAGTCAGAAGCTCGAATTAATATCAGCGAATACGGGGGCAATTTAAAATGAGTGCAAAACGTCAGTATCCCGACCTGCACGATCACATAGAGGCATTACGTTCGGCTGACCTTCTCATTGAAATTGATAGAGAAATTAATAAAGATACCGAAATGCATCCCTTAGTACGCTGGCAGTTTAGGGGAGGCATCAGCGATAAAGAGCGAAAAGCATGGCTGTTTACCAATGTTGTGGACAGTAAAGGCCGGAAATTTGATATTCCAGTTCTTGTTTGCGGCCTCGCAGGGAGCAGACAAATTTATAAAACTGGCATGGGTTGTGAGATCGATGAGATAGGGTCCACGTGGATTAATGCAATGAATAATCCAGTTCCGCCAATCACTCTAGAATCAAATGATGCGCCTTGCCACGAACAAGTATTTATTGGTGAACAACTTCTGGACGGCCATGGATTAGATTCCATACCGGTCCCAATATCAACCCCCGGTTGGGACAATGCCCCTTATATGTCGTCATCACACTTTATTACAAAAAGCCCCGTTGATGGGTCATACAACAATGGTAATTATCGCGCGCAACTTAAAGCACCAGACCGATTAGGTTTTAACCCCTCAATTGAGCATCATACAGGCGGGTATCTACATTGGCTCGAATGGAAAGAGCGTGGTGAGCCTATGCCTTGTGCCGTCGTTCTCGGCTGTCCGCCAATTGTGTCTTTTACCTCAGTACAAAAGCTGCCTCATGGACTTGATGAGCATCATGTCTCGGGTGGGCTAGTAAATGCACCATTACATATGGTGAAAGCAAAGACGATAGACCTAATTGTGCCAGCCGACGCTGAAGTTGTTGTAGAGGGCTTCATTAGTACCGAATGGCTTGAGCCGGAGGCTCCTTTTGGTGAGAGCCACGGACATGTCAATTTGCAGGAATACAATGGCTTTATGGATGTTACAGCAATTACACGTAAGAAAAATGCAGTGATTACTTCTTGGGTCAGCCAAGTAACACCAAGCGAATCAGCTACTATTAAACGGCCAGCGTACGAGGCAAAGCTATTAGGGCACCTACGAGACGCCGTAGGCATACAAGGTCTCGTAAGGGTCTCAACGCACGAGCCTTTGACGTCTCTTCACAAGCTGATTTTGATAATAATGAAAAAGGGAGCAGCTCGAACGGAAGTTTGGCGAGCACTTTATGCTACTGCCGCACACCGAATGGCAGAAGGAAAATGGGTTGTCGCCATAGACGAGGACATCGACCCTGATGATGCAAATGCAATTTTTTGGGCTATGTCATATCGCTGCAAACCCCATCGAGACACTCATATGTTGCCCCACAAACACGAGGGCCATGGCCCTCGAAGTATGATTGACTCTGAGGATTCTGCTGTACTGATTGACGCCACTTTGAAGGAAGACTTGCCACCGGTTGCCCTGCCGAAGCGTCAATACATGGAAAAAGCGGCAGAGATCTGGAATGAATTAGGTCTGCCCGAGATAAAACCAGAGCGTCCATGGTATGGCTATGACCTTGGCGAATGGAATGCCGAACTAGATATCATGGCACGTCGCGCTGTGCGGAGTGATTATTGGGAAACAGGCAAAATTATCGCAAAATATCGCCGCAATGATGTCGAAATGAATACTGAAGTGCGCACACTCAATATTGGTAATCCCGGTGTCGGAGATGAGGAGCCTAATGAAGAAATTAAATGGGACGGTATTCCAGAGTCCAACAAATAGGACGGATTTATGATAAAGCGCAATTACAGCGATTTTCAGGACCATTTATTAAGGTTAGAGAGTGCAGGCTTGCTGCGCAAAATAAGCCGGCCAATAAACAAAGATACGGAGCTGCACCCGTTAGTTCGCTGGCAATTTAGAGGAGGTATACCCGAATACGAGCGCAAAGCGTGGTTTTTCGAAAATGTTGTCGACAGTAAAGGTAGAAGATATCGCATGCCGGTTGTGGTGGGTGCTTTAGCGACTACGCCGGAAGTTTATCGAATCGGTATGGATGTCGAATTGGATTCGATAGGGAAACATTGGGAACAAGCCATTGCAAACCCGATACTTCCAATAGAAGTAAATGTTGCTCCATGTCAGGAAACTATCTGGAAAGGAGATGAACTTGTTGGGGAAGGAAAAGGGCTTGATGCACTTCCGATACCTATTTCGACGCCTGGTTATGACTGCGCACCATATTTCACCGCAACCAATTGTATAACTAAGGATCCAGAAACAGGAATTCAGAATATGGGCACCTATCGAGCTGGGTTAAAATCATCCAATCGACTTTGTGTTCGAATGGCCAGTCGGACTGGTGGCGCTGGTGGTTACGAACACTGGTGCAAATACAAAAAACTCGGTGAAAAAATGCCCTGTGCTTTTGTTATAGGTGCACCGCCACACGTGGCTTTTACTGGACCTCAAAAATTACCTAAAAATATGGATGAAATGGAGGTCGCCGGAGGTTTGGCCGGCGAACCTATGCATATTGTGAGATGCAAAACCATCGATCTTACGGTCCCTGCCGATGCTGAATTGGTTATAGAGGGATTTGTGGAGACCGACTACTTAGAACCAGAAGCGCCATTTGGTGAGAGCCATGGGCATATCGCGCTTGAAGAATTCAACATGCAGATGCACGTGACAGCAATCACTTCCAAGACGAAACCGGTTTTAGCCTCGATAATTAGCCAAGTAACTCCCAGTGAAAGTTCAGTAATAAAGAAGGTTGCCTATGAACCAATGTTTTTAGCTCACCTAAGAGATAATCTTGGCATACAAGGTATCCAAAGCGTTACACTTCACGAACCTTTGACGAATTTACGCAAAGTTACTTTCATTCGAATGGCCCGCGAAGCAAAAACTACAGAGATTTGGCGAGCTCTTTATGGAATATCTAACTTCCGTGCCGATTGTGGAAAGTATGTGATAGCAGTTAGCGAAGATATAGATCCAATCAACGGCAATGAAATCTTGTGGTCAATCACTCAACGTGCAAATCCAATACAGGATATTCACATATTAAAACATCGAGCTGGAGGCCATGGACCGAAGGGTAATCGTAGCACCGATTCTACGATGCTAATTGATGCCACCATTAAATCAAAATCAGCCAATAGCGCAATTCCATGTCGACCATCCCTGAATATTAGGAAGGCCGGAAAAACAACAATTCTTTCGCATCTGCAAGATAATTTAGGCATTCAAGGTATCAAAAAAGTTGCTGTAGGAGGGCCAGAGCCTACCCCGCATTTTGTAATATTAACGATGGACCGCGGGTCTTTGCGCTCCGAGATATGGCGAGCTCTTAATGGAACCGCTAATTTCCGAAACACGAACATTAAGCTTGTTGTGGCAGTCGACGATGATATCGACTCTTGCAACCCTGATTCCATCTTTTGGGCATTTGCTTACCGGTGTAATCCAACGCTAGATTCCACTATTATAACATATGGAGACGTAAAACAGGCCTCAGGCGCTGAAATTTTCGAATTTTCTTCAGGCTCAAGCCTACTCATTGACGCGACCATGGAGGGAGAAGTTATGCCACCTTTAGCACTCCCCACGCGCCCATTTATGGAAAAAGCTGCGGAGATTTGGAAGGAACTAGAACTGCCTGCACTCAGTCCTGAAATACCATGGTATGGACCCAATCTCGGTGACTGGAGTGACCGATGGGAACAAATGGCTCGGCGTGCTGTCGAAGGAGATTATGCGGAAAATGGAAGGCTTACCGCACAACAAACCGAGAGGGGTCTAAAACCCGGAACACCACTTCGTCAAGTTCGTCCTGAAATCAATTAGATTGGACTTTCAAGATTGGCTGAAAAATTTTAGGAACTGCAAGCACCAAAATCATATGATATCGAACATGAAAGCGTCACATTCTTGCAGGGAGGAAGGTAGAATGAGCCAACGCAATTACCCAGACTTGCACGAACACATCGAAACGCTTCGAGCGTCGAAGTTACTTATCGAAATTAACGATCCTATAAATAAAGACACAGAGATGCATCCGCTGGTACGTTGGCAATTTAGGGGTGGTATTGCTGAAGCGGATCGCAAGGCATTTCTTTTTACTAACATTATCGATAGCTTAGGACGAAAGTATGATCTCCCAGTGATTGTTGGAGCCCTGGCCACAAATCCAGAGATATACAGAATTGGATTAGGTTGTGAACTGGATGAAGTGGGTGAAACATGGGGACGAGCAATTTCCAATCCGGTGAAACCTCGTTTAATAGAAGATGCGCCTTGTCATGAAATTGTGTTGACCGGTAACGATCTACTTGGCAATGGCTGTGGCCTAGACGCACTGCCCATACCCATTTCAACGCCGGGATTTGACTGCGCCCCCTACCTGACCGCAACCAACTGCATAACAAAGGATCCCATAACCGGCACACAAAATATGGGCACCTATCGCGCAGGCCTGAAAGCTTCCGACCGACTTGCAGTCCGGATGGTCGTTAGGCCAGGCGGAGCAGAAGGATATGTCCATTGGAAAAAATGGAAAGAGCGAAAAGAACCAATGCCGTGCGCTATCGTTGTGGGGTGCCCGCCCGCTGTCAATTTTATGTCACCACAAAAACTACAAATGGGCATTGATGAGGTTGATATTGCGGGAGGTCTCGTTGGAGAACCTATAAACATTACAAAATGTAAGACAATCGAATTAAACGTTCCTGCGGAGTCAGAATTAGTGGTTGAAGGTCTCATATCCACCGAGCACGTGGAACCAGAGGCACCTTTTGGCGAAAGCGCCGGCTATGTTGCGCTTGAAAGCTACAATATGACGATGCAAGTGACGGCAATTACTCGGCGCCGTAACGCTGTTATTCCATCAATTATTAGTCAGGTCACACCGAGTGAAAGCTCTGTGATAAAGCGTCTTGCCTATGAACCATTATTTCTTAATCATTTAAAAAATAATCTAGGAATTAATGGAGTTATTAAGGTTTCACTTCACGAGCCATTAACCAATCTCCGGAAAATAGTTTTTATACAAATGGAGCGCGAAGCTCCCTCAACTGAGATTTGGCGAGCTCTTTATGGCTGTGCCGCGCTTCAAAGCGGTGTCGGAAAATTCATTATAGCTATCAATGATGATATTGACCCTGAGAACGGTGACGCGGTTTTTTGGGCAATGGGTTACCGCTGTAATCCTGCTATTGATTGTCATATTTTGGATAATCGCAGCCACGGACAGGGACCGCGCGTGCCACGATCGGTATCAGAGGACTCTGCGTTATTAATAGATGCTACCATGAAGGGGCCGTTACCTCCTTTAGCCCTACCAAAAAAAGAATATATGGAAAATGCCCTAGGTTTATGGGAAAGGCTAGGCTTGCCTTCACTAAAGCCGGAGAGCCCCTGGCACGGATACACGCTGGGTGATTGGAGCGATAATTGGGACCAAGCAGCTAAGCGAGCAGCTGATGGTCATTATCTCAAAAATGGTGAAATAACCAAACAGAGAATAACAACGAATTCTCTGCCAGAAACACCCATACGCGCTGACGAATTTGATTAAAATAATAAAAATGACAGAAAGATCGTTAACATGAAGAAACGCCCCTCAGAAATCCCCGTCAATTTGCCCGACAAAAAAATAGCCCCCCAATACGGTTCTGACATTATGGCAGATATGCTTGGAGAGATGGGTTTTGATTACGTTACGTTAACCCCTGGCTCAACCTTTCGTGGCCTCCATGATTCGTTAGTAAACTACAGCGGCAATAAAAAGCCAGAGATGATTCTTTGCCCGCATGAAGAAATTGCTGTTTCTATGGCACATGGCTACGCAAAGGTTACTAACAAGCCTGCTTGCGTAATACTGCACAACTTAGTGGGACTTCAACATGCCATTATGTCATTTTGGAATGCCTTTGCCGATCGAATCCCGATGATCGTTATTGGCGGCTCTGGGCCAATGGATCCGGCTGAAAGACGCTTTATTGACTGGCTCCATAGCGCGAATAATCAATCACAAATTATGCAACCATATACCAAATGGACCGACGAGCCTCCCACACAACAAGCAGTCCTCAATTCACTTGCAAAAGCCTATCGATTAGCTTGCACAGCCCCAATGGGGCTAAGTTATTTGTCGCTAGATACCGGATTGCAAGAGGCGACGATCGATGAGGATCTGGAAATGCCTAATATGGCATTACCCCGCTACTCTGATATTCCTCCTATTGCAGCACCGGAAGGAAGTATACAAACAGCAGCCGACTTATTCATTCGAGCAAACAAACCCTTGGTATTGGGCGGACGCTGCGGACGTTTACCCGGCACTACTGATGTTTTGAAAGAATTGGTAGAGCTCACAGGTTCCGCGTTCCAAGAAGGCAAAGATGTAGTCAATTTAGCCACTGATCATCCACAAAATATGACTGGCGGATTTGGTGCTAGTAAGGAGACTAAAGTTCGAAGTGAGGCGGATTTAATACTGGTCGTAGACAACCAAGATATTGCCGACATGCTTGGGAATTACGGTGCTGCTCGCGGGGGCGGTTACGGAGTAATGGTTACTGAAGCTGAAGGGCACAATAAAAAGATTATAGACCTATCGCTTAATGATTTTTCAATAGACAAGTGGGCTGCTATTGGAGGCGCCTTGCCTCCAGTTGATGTGCACTTATGCGCTGATCCTATCTACGGTTTAAAGCAATTACTTGGCGAGCTTAAATCCCGAGCAAACCAGAATGAACATTGGATCGATACAGCCGCAATGCGTGCCAAAGCTCTCGCAAAACGCCATAGAGCACTTCGTTCTCGTCAAAGGAAAATCTTAGAAGATAACTTTGACAACGATCCTATTTCGGTTCCACGGTTAATCTATGAAGTGTATAACGCCGTTCAAGATAAAGACTATATTCTTGCAAACCGTAACTATCGTAGCTGGTATGAGGGAATTTGGCAGTTCGATGGTTGTGCTCGTTATCTCGGCAATAATGCCGGTGGTGGGGTTGGTTATGGTCCTGGTGGAGTTATAGGTTCAGCTCTCGCCGCTCGCGACATGGGAAAATTTACCGTGGCGATCATGGGGGATGGGGATTTTACTATGAATCCCGCAGCACTGTGGACAGCTGCCCACTACAACATTCCGGCCTTAATAATACTTCATAACAATACTTCCTTTGGAAATGACGAGGAACATCAACGTAAACTTGCGGACGAACGAAAACGTCCGGAAGAGAATGCATGGATAGGTCAAAAAATGATCAACCCAGATGTTGACTTCGCCATGATCGCACGCGCCTACGGAGCTAAAGCGCACGGCCCGATTAAAAAACCAACAGAAATAGCGCCTACACTCAAAAAAGCAGTGCTCGAAGTTATTGATGGTAGCGTAGTTTTGGTTGATATTCGTACAGCGTTAAACTGATATAAGGTATTCAGAGTGGTGTTTTAAGATCTTGTTGTTTAGTGTTTTTTTTTCGTTATGTTTGCCTGCGGCAAGACGTTACACCTTCCGATTATTCATTCACCAGACATAATCTCGGCGTTTAGAGGATTAAATTAATATGTCAAAAGAGGAGCATTTTGTAGTCATAGGTGCTGGTCATGCTGGGGGCGTGGCAGTGCAATCATTTCGAAACTTTGGTCATGAAGGACGTGTAACATTAATCGGAGAGGAGGCAACATTTCCTTACGAACGCCCCCCCCTTTCAAAAGATTTGCTGCATTCACCAAACGACAGTAAATTTCAATTAATTCGTGATGCCGATTATTACAATGACCTAAATATTGATATCTTGCTTGAAAGGACCGCTGTGTCCATTGATGCTGAGACAAAACTTGTCCTGTTAAATAATGGTGAATCAATCCATTATGACAAACTGTTACTCACCACTGGTGGTCGTCCACAAACGCTTGATCTCCCCGGCTCAGAATTAGACAATATACTAACGTTAAGGACTATTGAAGATAGCCGCGCCGTAGAGGGCAATCTCAACGAAGGCGCACGGATATTGGTCGTAGGTGGAGGATTCATTGGACTTGAGGTTGCCGCCAGTGCCCGCATGAGAGGAGCAGAGGTTATTGTATTTGAAGCCAGCTCAAGATTAATGGGGCGGTCCCTCCCAGCCGAGGCATCAGATGTTTTTTTAAAACTTCATGCGGACAATAATGTCTCAGTGAGATTGAACCAAAGCATTAAAGAGTTCTTTGGCAAAAATGAAGTAAATGAAGTGATCACAAATTCTGGAGAAAAAATTACTGCTGATGCTGTAATAGTTGGCATTGGTATTTTACCGGAAACTAATCTTGCAGAAAGCGCCGAGTTAAAGATAGATAACGGCATCGTGGTGGACGAGTACGCGCGTACTTCAAACCCATATATCTTCGCAGCCGGAGACAATACAAACCATTTTAATCCAATGCTTGGGCGTCACATTCGACTTGAAGCATGGCTCAACGCCCAGGACCAAGCATTAGCAGCAGCTCGCACGATGTGTAATGAGCTCAAGGCTTACAATAAAGTACCATGGATGTGGACAGATCAGTTTGATGTAAACCTGCAGATTGCTGGTTTTACGGAAAAATGGAATAATCTCATAATTCGGGGGGACATCAACGGACGGGATTGCACCGCATTCCAAGTTGAAGGTGGCGTAATTAAATCGGCATTCTCAATCAATCGTCAACGGGATATGCGAGTAGCACGTAGAATGATTAGCGCACAACTGCCGTTTTCAGAGTCTGACTTAAAAGATGATGACATTCCACTTCGCGATCTACTAAAAGGCGCCAAATCCTAGTGATTGATAGAAAGGATACTTTTTAAAATGATCAATGGAAAAGTCATCTCCCTCTTCACGACCCCTAATGGAGGGGACAAAATGATCTCAGCAGATCATCTATCCTGTCTCGCCGGTGAAGGAATAGAGGGAGACCGTTATGCATTAGGAACAGGCACGTATTCAAAAAAATCTGAGCCGGGAAGGCAATTAACTATTATCGAAATTGAAGAATTAGAGGCGCTAAAACATTTTCCAGACATCAGCTGCTTACCGGAGCAATGTCGCAGAAATGTTATTTCTCAAGGAATACGCCTAAATTCTCTTGTCGGAAAATTTATCTCAATTGGCACAGTAGAACTCAAAGTGCATAGGCTCTGCCAGCCATGCGGCTACCTCGAGGGCAAGCTCCGGAAGCCAGGGCTAAAAGCCGCTTTATGGGACAAAGGTGGTGTTAGATGTGAAATACTAAATGATGGAAAGATAACAGTAGCGAATAATATCAGCCTGGCAGAATAAAACACCTATTCCGCTGCTGGACGACTAGCTATTCTAGCATTGTCATGATTTTTGTTTCCGAAACGATTTTGGATGTACTCTTCTACCAAATCTTGAAACTCTTCAGCAATGTTAGGACCACGTAGTGTCATCGCCTTTTTGCCATCAATAAAAACAGGCGCTGCTGGCTGTTCGCCCGTGCCAGGCAAGCTGATACCAATATCAGCCATTTTGCTTTCACCAGGACCGTTAACGATACAGCCCATCACAGCTAGGTTTAACTCCTCAACGCCAGGATATGTATTTCGCCAATCAGGCATTCTTTCTCTGATATATGCCTGAATTTTGGCGGCTAAAGTCTGAAATACTGTACTGGTAGTTCGACCACAACCCGGACATGCTGTAACCAATGGCATGAAAGACCTTAAACCCATTGTTTGCAGCACTTCTTGTGCCACTATTACTTCTTCGGTTCTATCACCACCCGGCTCAGGTGTAAGGGAAATGCGTATGGTATCACCAATTCCTTGCTGGAGAAGCACCGCCAAAGCTGCGGTTGAGCTGACGATCCCCTTGGAACCCATCCCGGCCTCTGTAAGCCCTAAATGAAGAGCGTAGTTAGATTGAGCCGCTAAGCTCTGATATGCAGCCACCATTCCCTGAACTTCACTAACCTTGCATGAGAGGATGATTTTGTTCTTTGACATACCTAGTTCTTCTGCTCGCTTCGCATTTGACAAAGCGGACTCAACTAATGCCTCATGCGTGACAACTGCAGCGTCTTTGGGATGTTCTGCCTTGGCGTTCTCATCCATTAACTTGACAAGGAGTTCTTCGTCCAGGCTACCCAGATTAACTCCAATTCTAACCGGACGGTCATACTTCAAAGCCACGTCGATCATAGTCGAAAACTGACTGTCCTTCTTAGCACGACGGCCAACATTGCCCGGGTTAATACGGTACTTTGCCAAAGCTTCTGCACAATCCGGATATTTAGTCAGTAATTGATGCCCAATATAGTGAAAATCTCCTACAAGCGGGACATCAAAGCCCCAATTATCGAGCTTCTCCCGAATGTAAGGGACCGCTTTTGCGGCATCCTCGCGATCTACGGTTATCCTTACAACCTCAGATCCGGCCCGATGCAAATCAGCTACCTGCTGAGCCGTACTGTCCGCATCTGCAGTGTCCGTGTTGGTCATCGATTGCACCACGACGGGTGCGTCACCGCCAACCATCACATTGCCTACCTTAACTCCTGCGCTTTTGCGCCGGGGCGCTAATCCTGTATTTGGCGACATCGTGCCTGCCCTATCCATTTTTTAAAACTGACGTCTTGCTCTGAGAATGGTGATATCATACTCATATTACAATTTATGTTAAGTAAAAGTGCCATGACAGATACATCTTTGACAACAGCCGAAACACCGTCAGGTAAAGGACCGAATGATGAAAATTTTCCGGTCGGATCTATATTCCTTCCGGCCTCACTGCGTCCACATGTAGCAATATTCTACGCATATGCTCGCGCTATTGATGATGTTGCGGATAACCCACTACTGACGCCTAGCGAAAAAGTCCAAAGACTAGAGGGGTTTGAGGATGCTGTCCGTGGGAAAAACGATGACCCAGCTTTTCAAAAGGGGCATGCAATTCGCAAAAGCCTCATTGAATGTGGGGTTACTGATCAACATTGTTGCGATCTAATTATTGCCTTCAAGCAAGACGCAACAAAGAATCGCTACGAAGACTGGAGTGAATTGATCGATTATTGCAATCATTCAGCAGCACCCGTTGGACGGTATCTGCTTGACATCCACGGAGAAGAACCGTCCGGGTATCCTGCTAGCGACGCTCTTTGTAATGCACTACAGGTTATCAACCATCTTCAGGATTGTTCGGATGATTACAAATTTATGGATCGTGTTTACCTTCCCACAGAATGGCTAACACAAGAAAAAGTAACACCCGATGCCCTTAATAATAAATACACATCTGCGAACTTACGGATCGTGCTAGATAAATGCCTCGATGCTACAGATGATCTTCTTATTGAAGCGAAAACTTTACCAAATAAGTTGAAAAGTAAACGATTAGCCATGGAATCGGCGACTATTATTAAAATTGCATGCAAATTATCTGAAAAATTGCGCGCAAATGATCCTATCGCATCCCGAGTTGAGTTAAATAAAATACAATTTTTTAGTTGTTGCCTTTCTGGTTTCTTTTCCGGGCTAAGAAATCGTTGACCATTATTGCGAGAACAGGCTTTCCGTGATAACACATTGCGCTCCCTACCATCCAACCTTTTCTAGAAAAAAATACTTCATTTTGAGGCCAACATTAAGAGTGATCTCTGCTAGTAATTTTCGTTGAATATCTGCTAGGATCTAAAAAAGAGATGACTTTCGAATGATCGCAAGGTAACTGTTTTGGTTATCGATATACCAAAAGACACTAACATCTGAACGTCAGCATTGCTGACAAAAATGCTAAAAGCGGGAGCATTAGCCGTGGGTATTGAAACTCCATTACTCGATCAAATTAAATTTCCTGCCGATTTACGTAAATTTAAAGTAGAGGATTTACGTCAAATTGCTGATGAGCTTCGTGCTGAACTTATCGATGCAGTCTCACAAACCGGCGGTCACCTTGGGGCCAGTCTTGGTGTCGTGGAGCTTACCACAGCCATACACTATGTCTTTAATACCCCGGACGATATTCTAATTTGGGATGTTGGCCATCAATGCTACCCACATAAAATATTGACTGGCCGTCGCGATCGCATCCGCACGATCCGGCAAAAGGATGGGCTGTCCGGTTTTACTAAGCGGTCAGAAAGCGAATATGATCCATTTGGTGCGGCGCACTCTTCGACATCCATCTCTGCCGGTTTAGGCTTTGCTCAAGGACGGGACTTTTCCGGGAAAGATAACGACGTTGTAGCGGTAATTGGAGACGGGTCCATGACTGCCGGCATGGCATACGAAGCGATGAATAACGCTGGCGCCAATGGTAATCGTATGATCGTAATTCTAAATGATAATGAGATGTCCATAGCGCCGCCGGTAGGTGCTCTTAACAGTTATCTTACACGGCTCCTATCATCAAAACAATATCGAGGGTTACGTGAACTAGGTCATGAAATTGCAGAAAAGTTACCTCACCCAATAGAAATGGCTGCTAAACGTGCCGAAGAATACGCCCGTGGAATGTTTACGGGCGGCACACTGTTCGAGGAGTTAGGTTTTTATTATGTCGGCCCGATAGATGGACATAACCTGTCCCATCTAATACCGGTTCTTAAAAATTTAAAGGAATCCGAATTGCCGGGGCCGGTGTTACTTCATGCAGTTACGGTGAAAGGCAAAGGTTACGAACCCGCCGAAAATAGCACCCATCGCTATCATGGGGTTGCAAGCTTTGATGTGTCGAGTGGGGAGCAAAATAAAGGAATATCAAATGCACCAGCTTACACAAAAGTTTTTGCGGAAAACCTCATAAAACACGCCAATATGGATGATAAGATTGTGGGGCTTACAGGAGCTATGCCTGATGGCACCGGCATGGATCTTTTTGAGAAAGTGCATCCAGAACGTATGTTCGATGTAGGTATTGCTGAGCAACACGCGGTTACCTTTGCTGCAGGACTGGCAGCTGAAGGTTATAAGCCATTTGCCGCAATATATTCTACATTCCTGCAGCGCGCTTTTGATCAAGTCGTACACGATGTTGCAATTCAAAAATTACCAGTTCGGTTTGCAATAGACCGCGCTGGACTAGTGGGTTCCGATGGGCAAACCCACGCAGGATCATTCGATATTGCATATCTAGGCTGTTTGCCTAACTTTGTTCTCATGGCATGCGCTGACGAAGCTGAGCTTTGCCATATGGTTGCGACAGCAGTTGCATATGATGAGGGTCCCTGCGCATTCCGTTTTCCACGCGGAGAGTCTGTTGGTGTGGAAATGCCAGAAATTGGTGAAGTTCTCGAAATCGGGAAAGGACGCATAGTGCGTGAAGGCTCTAAACTTGCGATTCTTTCTTATGGTGGCCGTATGGTTGAGGTTCAGAGGGCGGCGGATAATTTAGAGGCAAAAGGATTATCCACGACCATTGCGGATGCGCGGTTCGCGAAGCCTTTGGACACCGAACTCCTAGAAAGATTGGCGCGGGAACACGAAGTATTAATTACCATAGAAGAGGGTTCAATAGGCGGTTTTGCATCTCGGGTTCTAGATCATCTTGTTCGTAACGATCTTATTCGTCCGAGCCTTAAAGTCCGTCCAATGACATTACCGGATAAATTTCAGGATCAAGCCAGTCCTTATGACATGTATGAGGAAGCTCAACTTAATGCAAAACACATTGAGGCGACAGCTCTAGCTGCATTAGGCGAAGAGATTTTGACAGAACAGTCTAAACGCGCATAGTTCTGCTTTTACTGACGGGTATTAGAGCACGCAGTGGAAAATTGTAAACAGTCTGATGAATTAAGCGAAGCTTGGGCTCACGTTTACAAAGTGGTAGAAGCCTCCGGCTCGTCATTTATCAGCGGAATGAAGGTTCTGACTCAGGACAGACGCGACGCTATATTTGCAATTTACTCATTTTGTCGTGAGATTGATGACATCGCAGATGACCCGCTACCATATTTGGAGAAAAAAAATCAGCTTAATGCCTGGAGAGAAGAGATAGAGGCCCTATATCAGGGCAGGCCCACGAAACCAACTGCGAAAGCTCTACTGATTCCAATCAAAGAATACCAGTTGCGAAAAGAAGATTTTATTGCCCTCATTGATGGAATGGAGATGGATGCGCAAGACGACTTTCGTGCCCCAACAATGGAAAACCTAAAACTCTATTGTGCAAGAGTGGCAGGTGCCGTTGGCCTTTTATCAGTAAGAGTTTTTGGCGAAAAAAATCCTGCGCGCGATGATGTTGCACGGTCTCTTGGTTTAGCGTTGCAACTCACAAATATTCTTCGAGATGTCCATGAAGATGCAGGCCGGGGTCGGCTTTATTTGCCACTTGAGCTACTCAAAAAGCATGGTGTATGCAATGAAAATCCCAAATCAGTGCTGTCGCACCCTACGATAGACCTCATATGTAATGATTTAGCCGATATCGCGGAAAATAGTTTCACTGATGCAATATTAGCGATGGCACGCTGTTCGAGAAAAACCATGCGACCCGCAGTAGTAATGATGCATGGCTATTTGGCAATTTTAAAGAAACTTCGTGCACGCGGCTGGAGTAAAACTACACAACCAGTAGTGCTATCCAAGATTCACAAGCTTTGGATCGTCTTAAGATATGGGGTATTTTAAGTACATGCCTAAAACGCATATAGTTGGGGCAGGAATGGCAGGCCTAGCCGCAGCGGTAAAGCTCTGCGAAGCTGGACACTTAGTGACGCTTTACGAGGCCGCCAGTCATGCAGGGGGGCGTTGCCGTTCATTCCACGATACTGCCCTGGACTGTGTTATCGATAACGGAAATCACCTGCTTTTGAGCGGAAACATCGCGGTATTTAAGTTCCTTAACACAATCGGAGCTGAACATACATTGATTGGACCAAAAGAGCCTATTTTTAAGTTCATCGATGTCCGCGACGGCATGCGGTGGAGCGTGCGCCCGAATATGGGCCGCATACCTTGGTGGATATTTTGCGCAGACCGAAGGGTCCCTCGTAGCTCATGGGTTGATTACTTCTCAGCACTAAAATTATTTTATGCTTCGCCAAATAAAACACTCACGGAGATATTATCCCCAAGTGGTCGGCTCTTTGAGAGATATTGGGAACCTCTCGCAGTATCAGTCTTGAATACTCCGGTTGATAAAGCAGCGGCATCTCTTTTATGGCCTGTTTTTGCTGAAACATTCGGACGAGGCGGATGTGCATCTAGGCCAATGATCGCCAGAAAAGGCCTATCAGACAGCTTTGTTGACCCTGCGGTCACATTACTCACCAAGCATAAGGCAAAAATAAAATTTGGGTCTCGTCTAAGGAGAATTGAAAGAAGTGCGGATATGAAGTACGTAAAAAATTTAGTGTTTGCTGACCAAAATGTTAAGATACCCAAAGATGAAGCAGTCATTTTAGCCCTACCCGCATCTATAACAGGCTCCCTGCTAACGGAGGTAAAGTTTCCCACGGAGCATAATCCAATCGTTAACGTGCATTTCAAATTAAATTCGCGTCAACCTTCTGATTTACCTATAAATTTTATTGGTATAATAGGAGGCACCGCTGAATGGCTTTTCTTACGAGGAGATATTGTATCTATAACAATTAGTGCTGCTGATAAACACGTCAGCAAGTCGGCCGAAGAAATTATTGACTTAACATGGGGTGACGTGGTGAGTGCGTTAGGTTTAGATGTCAACACACCAAAGCAAGCTCGTGTTGTAAAAGAAAAAAGGGCTACATTTGCACAGACGCCAGAATCGTTGACGTTACGTGCCAAAACTAATACCAAAACCCTTAACCTTAAATTGGCTGGCGATTGGACTGACACAGGCATTCCAGCAACAATAGAGGGAGCAATACGGTCCGGTTATTCAGCTGCAGATTCAATATTAAATAATTGATTTTCGGATACTCTATAAAATTGCTAGAATTTTCTCTCGATGTTAGAAGATAATAAAGATATAGGTATCACATTGGATTCGTGGATGTTAATTAGCTTTCAATCACAATCCAAAAATGCAAGATCAAATTAGTACGTGTAACAAGTCTATCGATAAATCCCATGAATACTTTTACAGACAATTTGTCCGTAGGTGCCCACACGTCGGACGCGGAAAAAAATTCGGCAGAAAATAAACCCAACCCTATCCCTAAAGACTTTGAGAACCGGTTAAGCACAGTTATAGAACAGGCGGCTAAAGGACTCCGGCAAATGCAAGCCGATGATGGCCATTGGGTTTTCGAACTTGAGGCAGACGCAACAATTCCTGCGGAATATATTTTACTAAATCATTTCACTAGTGAAATTGATCCAATTATTGAAAAAAAGATTGCGGTATACCTGCGGGAGCGTCAGGCTGATCATGGTGGCTGGCCTCTTTACCACGATGGTAACTTTGATATAAGCGCTAGTGTGAAAGCATATTTCGCATTAAAGCTAGCAGGAGAAGACATTGATGCGCCGCACATGGTTAAGGCTCGTGCAGCGATTCTCAATGCAGGCGGTGCAGCGAAATGCAACGTATTCACAAGAATTACTCTAGCATTATTTGGCCAAGTGCCGTGGCGAGCAGTTCCAGTTATGCCGGTAGAGATTATGCATCTTCCAAAGTGGTTCTTCTTTCACTTCTCAAAGATTTCCTATTGGTCCCGTACGGTTATTGTACCGCTCCTAATTTTAATGACTAACAAACACCGAGCAGATAATCCCCTTTGTGTCGATATTCGAGAGCTTTTTCTTATTCCGCCTGAACAGGAAAAAAACTACCTTGCTAATTCTACCGGAACTTTGGCCGGCAGGTTATTTCTTTGGGTGGATAAAATACTGCGTCTGATTGATCCCTTGATGCCGCGTAACATTCGGGCAAAAGGAATAGAGAAGGCTCTCGATTTTATAAATGAACGACTCAATGGAGAAGACGGTTTAGGGGGTATCTTTCCCGCTATGGCAAATACTGTGATGGTTTTTCACACTTTAGGCATAGATAAAAATAGTGAACAGTATTTGGTGGCTAAAAAGGCGATTGATAAATTACTGGTGATCAAGGATGAAATAGCCTACTGCCAGCCGTGTTTATCCCCGATATGGGATACAGCATTATCTGCGCAAGCCCTTCTAGAAACTGGAGATAACATTAATACAAAGGCCGCTCACGTATCATTATCATGGCTTCAGGAGCGACAAGAACTTGAGGTTATTGGTGACTGGGCGGACACTCGCCCTGACTTGAGGCCAGGGGGTTGGGCATTCCAATATTGGAATAGTCACTACCCGGATGTTGATGACACTTCTGTCGCAGCAATGTCTATAGAACGAGCAAAAGACCCGAAGCATAAAGAATGCCTTGAGCGAGCAGCCGAGTGGATTATTGGGATGCAGAGCAAAAATGGTGGCTGGGGGTCTTTTGATGCAGATAATACCCATTATTGGCTTAATCATATACCATTTGCAGATCACGGTGCACTTCTTGACCCACCAACTGTTGATGTCTCTGCACGTTGCATCGGCATGCTTATCCAGCTTGGCTATACTCCCAAAAGTGACCCAATAAAGCGTGGGGTAGAATATCTTCGACAAGAGCAGGAAGATGATGGATCGTGGTTTGGTCGTTGGGGCACCAACTACGTATACGGGACGTGGTCTGCCCTGTGTGCTCTTCAAGCGGCTGGCGAAGATATGAATGCTCCGTACATAAGAAAGGCAGTTGGATGGCTAACATCCAGACAGCGCCCCGATGGTGGTTGGGGTGAAGATGGTGCGAGTTATTGGCATGATCACAAAGATACCTGCAAAGCCAGCACGCCATCCCAAACATCATGGGCTCTTCTTGGTTTAATGGCGGCCGGAGAAGTCGACAGCAAAGCTGTTAAGAGCGGAGTTGAGTATTTGCTTCAGGCTCCGCGAGATGGCGCCAAATGGGAAGAAGAATATTATAACGCTGTCGGTTTCCCTCGGGTATTTTATCTGCGTTATCACGGCTACAGTGTTTTTTTTCCTCTATGGGCCCTAAGTAGGTTTCGTAATCTTAGTAACTCAAACACTAAATTCCCTTCTTACGGAATTTGAGCCAGATTGCAATCATCACTGGTATGCAGTTGGAGGCAAGGTGTATTGCTTCCATGAGTAGCATCATTGGAATGGATTCTCGGCCCTTAATAAAATGCAGTGGCCCCGGCCCGGATCGCGTGTCTGTTGCGTGCAATGATCTTAATAACGACAAAATTATGGGTATTGTAAGTTTTGGTATTGCAGGCGGAATGGACCCAAAACTCAAATCTGGTTCCGTGCTATTGCCCAAAGCTGTTGTTACCGATGATGGAGCCGTTTTTCAAACGGATGATACTTTGCGTCGCTCGGTTGCAAAAAACTGGCCCGTCGCTAGAGAGCAATCGCGACAGCTTGGGGTTAACAAAGTGATTAAGAGTATAGATGAAAAAATGCAACTATTTCAAGCGACCGGAGCTCACGCACTAGACATGGAAAGTCATGTGATTGCTGCTTATGCTAAAAAACGCGGCATTCCGTTTCTTATATTAAGATCAATTGCCGACAGTGCCAAAGATACCGTGCCAGAAATCGCACTCGCTGGCATGAACAAAAATGGAAGGGCTACCGCACTTTCTCTTTTAAGAAAGCTTATCCAACGTCCCAGTTCGTTAACACAGGTTGCCAAGCTGGCTTATACAAGCAACACCGCGATGCGAGCCCTGAAAAAGATGCCTGCAAGCTCATTAAATGCTCTGTGTAAGACAGGAAATTACTAAGCCGTCTTTAAGCAGCTCTAATATTAGACTCCGACCCGGAGCCACCGTCGCGATTATTGTTCGGTGTTAGCGCTGCGCGTAGACGTGTTTTTTTCAAATCGCCTCCGTGCTTTGAATCCTCTTCTTCGAGCCTAGTCATAAAATCACTAACCAATTCATCATGAACATAATCAGCCGCCCGTTGGCTTGAAAGATCTATTTCAGGGGCCATTTCACCCTCAGTTCTAATACCGCGTACAGCCACCATTAAAGCTTTTAATGGGTTAGAGAAGGTGTCATCAACTGCCGTCGCCTCGTAACCGCTGTGCACCATGCAGTTAGCACATTTTTCGTAGTTTCCAGTACCATATTTTTCCCACTCTGTCTCTTCCATCAACTCTTTGAAGGAATCAGCATACCCCTCTCCAAGAAGGTAACATGGTCGCTGCCATCCAAACACATTTCGGGTAGCCATGCCCCACGGCGTACAATGGTACTCTTCATTTCCAGCCAGAAAGTTTAAGAACAGAGGCGAAGCACTAAATGGCCACGTCCGGCCTTTTTCTTTGCCGATCCGAAAAATATCTCGGAATAAATTTTTGGTTTTCTTTCGAGAAAGAAAATGCTCCTGATCTGGCGCACGTTCATATTCGTATCCGGGTGATACGGTGATCGCATCAACACCCAATTCATCAGACGCAAAATCAAAAAATTCTGCTGCTTCGTCCGCTGTCATTTGATCAAAGAGGGTACAGTTCACGTTAACTCTGAACCCTCTACGCTTAGCTTCTTTTATAGCGTTAATAGCTCTTTGAAATGTACCATCTTGGTTAACCGCATGGTCATGATGTTCCTCCAGTCCATCAAGATGAACGGAAAAGGTCAAGTACTGGCTCGGAGTAAATTTATCCAACCGTTTCTCGAGTAACAAGGCATTCGTACACAAATATACAAATTTTTTCCGGGAAACTATGCCTTCCACTATTTCTTTTATTTCTCGGTGAAGAAGTGGTTCGCCACCTGGTATCGACACCATCGGTGCCCCACACTCATCCACCGCCGTCATACAATCTTCGTATGAAAGTCTTTGATTAAGGATAGATTTTGGGTAGTCGATCTTACCGCAACCTGGGCAAGCGAGATTACACCTAAAAAGTGGCTCAAGCATTAGTACCAGAGGGTACTTTTTCCGACCAAACAAACGCTGTTTGATCAGGTAAGTAGCCACTCTATATTGCTGTATTAATGGAACGGACATGCCACCCTCTTTAAACGATGATCAAATTTTTAAGCTTAATATGTGTATTTTAGACCATTAGTATGTTTTTTCTACCGACTAAGCTGCAGCCTCGCGGAGTTCTTTTGGCAACCTAAACTGCACGTTTTCATTGATGCCATCAACTTCCTCTACCTCGATATCAACAAGCTCACCTAACCGTTTAATTAGATCCTGAACGAGTTTCTCTGGAGCAGATGCCCCTGCAGTTATACCAATTGTTTTAATATTCTCCAACCACACTTCATTTAAACCAGAAGCGTCGTCAATCAAGTAGCTTGGCACATTCAATTCTTTGCCTATTTCGCTCAATCTCTTTGAATTTGAACTATTCTGCGCCCCAACCACAAGCAATAAGTCCACTTGCCCCGCAAGCTCCCGCACAGCACTTTGCCGATTTTGTGTCGCATAACAAATATCCTTCACATCAGGCCCTACAACCGTCGGAAACCGGGCCTTTAATGCCTCAATAACATCTCTGGTGTCATCTACACTCAATGTCGTCTGAGTAACATAGGCTAATTTATTAGGGTCTCGCACTTCTAGCTTGCCAACGTCTTCGGCTGTCGAGACTAAATAGACTTTTCCAGGAATGCGGCCCATTGTTCCAATAACTTCCGGATGACCTTCATGCCCTATTAAAATGATGTCATAATCTTTGGCCGAATATCTTTGCCCTTCCTTATGCACTTTGGCAACCAGAGGGCACGTAGCATCGATGACAGGAAGATCTCGGGTTCCCGCTTCATCGGCTACCTTCTTAGAAACGCCGTGGGCGCTAAACACCGTGTGCGCGCCATCGGGCACTTCGTCAAGCTCCTCAACAAAAACGGCCCCCTTTGCCTTTAAATCTTCAACCACTCGTTTATTGTGAACAATTTCGTGCCGCACATAAACTGGCGGACCATATTTCTTCAGTGCCAATTCAACAATATCAATGGCTCGAGTTACACCAGCACAAAATCCTCGAGGCTTTGATAAAATTACACGCATAGGCTGCAGTCCCCAATCAAATCACTACAGGCTTTGTTAAACAAAGCCTATTAGATACATCCATAATTCATACCAGCGACCCCACAACAAGTAAACAAGCTAGCCTTCTATACCTATGCTAAACTTAATCTAAAATACAGCAATATTGAATGTTACTAAAAACATCTCTATTCAACAAAAACTTAAAAATTCTTTAAATAACCATTTTTCCTGTACCACTCAACTGCATCAATGACCGCAGTTTCAGCTGGGCGTGTTTTGTAACCAAGAACCGTTTCTGCTTTTTTAGAGGAAAAATACATTTTTTTTGCAGCCATTTTCACACTATCAACCGTTACAAAAGGCTCCCATTTCCCCGTAAATACAGAGATTGTCTCAGCAATGTGTGCGACCGGAAGCAAAAGCTGATGAGGAATCTTGATTGTTGGAGGTTTCCGTCCTACCTGATCACAGATAATCGTAAGCATATCAACTAACGTCATATTTTGGCCGCCTAAGATGTAGCGTTCCCCAACTTTACCCTTCTCAAAAGCGTTAAGGTGCCCTCGGGCCACATCCTCTACATGCACAAAATTGAGACCAGTATCTACGTAGGCAGGTATTTTACCATTAGCGGCATCGACAATAATACGACCAGTTGGAGTGGGCTTAAGGTCACGGGGTCCAATCGGTGCTGACGGATTGACGATAACAGCAGGTATTCCTTCATTTAATACCAATCGGCGAACCTCCTCTTCAGCGAGATATTTTGACCTTTTGTAGGTACCGATCATTTGATTATAGGTACTGGGCGTCTCCTCATCAGCCGGAGTGTTATCGCGATTTATACCGAGGGTCGCAACGCTGCTCGTATATACGATTCTCTCAGCCCCGTTATCAGCCGCAAGTCGGAAAAGATCGCGAGTCGCATCTATATTAACCCGATCCATCGCCGCTCTATCTGGTGCCCAGAGCCTATAATCAGCAGCAACATGAAATACCGCTGTACAACCCACGAGTCTATCTTTGTACGTTGATGTATCTGTTAGATCGCCTTCCACAACTTCACAGACTAAACCCTCAATATTACGCCTATCTCCTCCTGGCCTTGCGAGTACTCTTACATCCAGTCTCCTCTCCAGCAGTTGGCGTAAGACAGCTGATCCGACAAATCCGGTGGCGCCTGTCAAAAATGTAGTCATTTCTGGACCAATCCCGTCTGACGAAGTCCTCGGCTGTTCAACCATCCCATCAAAGAGGGCAGAATAACCAAAGTGGAAATTAGAGTGAAGCCGATTGCAACCATCAATAGTTCGCCCATGCTTGCCGTTCCGCGGTGATCCGAAATTGCGAGGCTGCCAAACGAACCGATGGTTGTTAAGGCACTAAATACAATGGCTCGTGGCGTGCTAGTTTTTAACATCTCGCGCTCGCTCAATCCAAGCCGCGAACGCATAACTAAATGTATTCCGCTGGCAACGCCCAAACCAAGCAATAACGGAACAACGATGACATTTGCATAATTGAAAGGCAAATCTAGGATAACAGAGGCAGCTACAGTCCAAAGTGCAGCCAAACCTAATGGCAATAATACCAGCACCGCATCCCAAAATTTTCGCAAGACAAAAGCCAACAATGCACAAATGAAAAATATTGCCGTTACCGTCGCTTGTATTATAGCTCCCATGACTACACTGCCAGATCTGACCAAAACTACTGGCGTATCTGTAGCTGTCGGTAACTGGTCACTAACTGCATATACGAAACGCTCCATTGCAGAATTGTCAGTCACATTATCTTTTGGGTAAATCTCGAGTCGCAGGCGACCATCACGAGCGACATATCTGCCTCTAAGAACACTTGGAATATCCGCTTCGGAGAACGGTGCGGCATTAAACGACTTTTTTAACCTCTCCAAACGACCTTGAAAGCGCGCGAGTAAACCATCTTGAAGGTCATTGACTGAACGCTTTAGATCACGGGATAAACTCATGTAGGGTGTAAGTGCTTTGGCCAAACGTTCGGCACTAACTGCGATCAAGGGATCTGCATAACGATGGCTTGCAGTTGCTAATAAATGCTGGCGAAACTGCCCCGTAGCTCGTTGAAGTTCCTCTTTACCAGGGGGATCCTTTCTGTTTGCGGGATCAAATACGGAATACATAGTAAAAGCAATATTCTGAATAACTGACACCTTTTCATCTTGATGCGACGGCACGAAATTATCGAGCCAAACAACACGGTCCACCTCAGGTATGTCGGTTAAATTTTTTATAATTTTGGAGATATTCTCATTTCGATCAATCAGAACTGAAATAGTTTCAGGCGAGACAGTTGGATCGGCCATTAGGTCAATTGCAGTACGAACAGACTCCGTTGTTGGGTCTTTTAAATGAAGTGGATTGAAATCAAAACGTGCCTGCGGCAGAAACGCTGCGGCGGCAACACCGGCAAAAACCGCGACAGCCGCTACTTTACCTCCGAAACGATAAATAATCCAATCGGGTATAACAATTGGTATTATCGATGGGCGCAAAGGAGATTTGAATGGCAACAAGCTCAACAATGCTGGCAATAAAGTAAAATTGGCAACCAGCGCTATAAACATACCGATGCCCGAGATCAAACCTAGTTCAGATAATCCACTATAGTTTGTTGGCAAAAACGAAAAGAACCCGATTGCCGCAGCAACGGCACAGAGTGTGAGCGCCCCACCTAAATCTTGCGTTGCGGTAGTTAATGCCTCAGACTGAGACTTGCCTGCTACAATTTCTTCTCGAAATCGTAGGGCAAAATGAATTCCAAAATCCACTCCAAGGCCAATAAAAAGAACAGCAAATGCCACTGAAATGAGGTTCAAGTACCCGACGAACGCGATGGCGAAGCCAGCAGTGAATACGAGGCCAGTCACCAAGGTTAATAAGGTTGCTACTACAAGACGCAATGACCCTAGAGCAAGGAACAATAGAATCGTGACCACAATTAGTGAAATCCATCCCGCTTTTGCAGCTCCTGCAGAAACACTCGCAAGCTCCTCCGTTGACATTGCATCTCCACCCGTGATCCGCACACTAACCCCATGTTCTGGAGTAAGGGCAGCTACTTCGGCAACTTTGCGCACCAAATCCATAGATTTCTGCGCAGGCCCAAGACCCGAGAAGTCAAGATCAATACCAACTCGAATGAACTCTCTAGCAACGCCAACATCTTGCAGTCCTCCCGATATAAGACGCCGCCACGAGAGTTCGTCTGATTTCCCCTGTGCTCTGGCTTCGGCAACGGAGGCAATACTATCTAAGATCAGATTTAGCCCTTCAGGGGGCCTCCCTCCTTTGGATACTTCTTGAAGAGCAAGGCTCAATATTTCAAACAAGCCACGCAGACTCGGGTCTGCACTTAGACTAGCTAATAAGGGTTGCGCATCGGATAGACGATTTGCTAACTCATCAAGTTCCGAACGCTTAAGATATAAAAGTCCATTATTTGCGAAGAAAGGGTCGGCAGCGAGATATTTGACCGGTCCCTTTATACCCTCGGTATTTCTCAGCCTTTGGGACAAAAGTCGCGCGGCATCTTCTGCTTGGTCAGGATTTGGCGCCTCTATCACGACAACCAAGGAAGGGCCGACGGCCGGCATGGCGGCTTTAAAAGCCTTGAACTTCTGCCTAAAATCCAACGATGGTGACAACATTTCACTCGTATCAGAATTCACTTGAGCATTCTGGATTACATAATGACAAACTACCGCTGATGAGATTCCCAAAATGAAGATAACGAAAAGGGCTCGCTTTGCGCAAAAGTTCGCAACACTCACTAAAATGTCACTACGTCGCCTCAAAATGTCCTTAATCAAGTCTTAGTCCTTATTTTTTTGATTGATCCGATACGCCGCATACAATTATGAGTATAACAAGATTGGGATTGGGATATATTTAATGAAACAAATTACAAAGTTGTGGGCACCAGCGGTTTTAAGTTTTTTATTAATCGCTCCAAACATGTGCATTTCAAAAGAGACCACAACAAAACCCTCGGCAATACAAGTCATTAAGGACTTTAACTCGACGCTGTTACACGTGATGAAAAATGCAAAGAGCTTAGATTATAGTGGGCGTTATGAAACACTCAAACCCGTGCTTTTAAAAGCTTTTGATTTCTCCTTCATGATAAAATATGCCGTGGGGCAACCTTGGAAAGAATTAACAAAAAACCCAAAACAAAATTTAATAGAAGCGTTTACTGATTTCACGATAGCCACCTATGCAGACCGTTTCAATGGATATTCAGGTGAAAAAATTGAGAGCAAAAATGAACAAGATGGGCCTCGTGGCACAAAGCTAGTAAAAACTGAATTAGTCAAGCAAGATGGATCTGTAATAAAACTAAATTACCTTCTGCGCAAAAATGAGCGCGGTTGGCAAATAATTGATATTTTTTTAAAAGGTAGTATCAGTGAATTAGCAACAAAACGGTCTGAATATAATGCAATTGCAAAAAAGAGTGGCCTGAATGGTTTAATAGAGCGCATAAAAGAAAAAACCATTGTCATTAAAGCTCAAAATAGCAAATCAAAATGACGAGATTGCGGATATCTTTCAGCAAAATTTTTATTGAGGTGGAAACGTTTGATACCCAAACGGCAAAATCAATTCTCGCTTGTCTCCCATTCACGTCTTCAGCTATGACGTGGGGAGAAGAGGTCTATTTTTCAACGCCAGTTGAAACCACCCTCGAACCAAATGCAAAATCTATAGTTGTACCCGGCGAGATAGCCTATTGGCCTGCCGGAAATGCGATTGCTATAGGCTTCGGACCCACACCAATTTCAGTCGGCAATGAAATACGCCTTGCTAGTCCATGTAACATTTGGGGGAAAGCAGGCACTGAGGTCTTTGACTTGGCACAAGTAAAGCCTGGAGAGCTCGTATCAATAAATTTGCCGGAATGAACTCTAAATGTTCTCAAGCACGCTGCGTACTCTGCCAAACATTGAGCCAAGATCGGCTTCACTAGAAATAAATGGCGGCGCTATGATTATGGTATCACCGGTCATTTTAACTAAAACTCCGGCATCAAAAAACGCCTTCAAAGCACGATGACCACGCTTACCCACGGTTTCATCACAATCCAAGTCAACCGCCCCAAGCATCCCTATTCCTCTAATGTCTTTTACTAAGTGCAGATCTGCTAATGCAAATAACTCCTCCAAGAAGGGCTTTTCGAGGGCGGCGGATCTTTCAAAAAGACCTTCACTTTCATATATATCAAGAGATGCCAGCGCCGCAGCACACGCAACGGGGTGAGCTGTATACGTGTAACCATGGAACAATTCTATTGATTTGTCAGGAGCCTCACCAATTACCGTATTGTAAATTTTGCTGGCCACGGCCACGGCCCCCATTGGAATCGCTCCGTTCGTAAGTGCCTTAGCCATGGTAATCATATCTGGCACAACCTTGAAACGATCCGATCCAAAATTTGTGCCCATGCGACCAAAGCCACAAATAACTTCGTCAAAAATGAGCAGAATACCATTTGTGTCGCAGATATTGCGTAGCCGCTCAAGATATCCGAGCGGTGGGGGCAAGCAGCCCGTCGACCCCGCTACTGGCTCAACAATACATGCCGCTATGGAATTTGAGCCGTGGGTATCACAAAACCTTTGCAAATCATCTGCTAGCTCCACCCCTGATTTTGGCTGGCCTCGGGTAAAGCGATTTTCATCAAGCCAAGTGTGACGTAAATGAAGCACCCCCGGCAGAGACAAACTGAAGCCATGCTTATTTCGCGCAATACCGCCCACAGATAGGCCACCAAAGTTGACACCGTGGTACGCCCTTTCACGCCCAACAAGTCGTGTTCTTCCGGATTCGCCCCTGGCAGCGTGATAAGCAAGTGCAATTTTTAAAGCCGTTTCTACTGCTTCTGACCCAGAATTGCTGAAAAAAATATGATCTAAATCACCGGGAGTAAGGCTGGCTATACGCCTTGCCAAATCGAATGATTTTCCATGCCCATGTTGAAAACTGGTTACATACGAAAGCGTCTCTAGTTGCTTTGCGACAGCGTTTGCAATCTCAGTTCTTCCCAATCCTGCAGGAGTACAAAAAAGACCCGAAACAGCATCAAGAACAATCTCTCCATCCGTTTTCCTTAATTGTATACCCTGCCCATCCGAAACCAACCGCGGTGCTTCAGAAAAATCTCGGTTAGCAGTATATGGCATCCAATGATTACGGAAATCATTCGCAAGGTTAGTCATCTAACTTTTTCTCCGTTTTACGGCGCTGTGATCTTTTGTAACAGGATAGAAAACCGATAGGTAATAAAAGTGTCTTTTATCATAACGGGGTAAAATTTGGTGCAATAATTTATCTCGGCGTCTAAAGTCAATCATGCTTAAGACAGATGCATATCAATGTCCCGTATCTTTGATGAAACAAGCGGGTTCACTAAGCCCAACACCGACAGCTATAGTTGGGGCTCATAGCGTGCTGCCAATGAAAAGTGCAAAGCTTGCTCAAGAGCAGAAACTTATTTCACCCGTATTTGTTGGACATAGAATTGAAATTCTAAAGATAGCTGAAGATTTAGATTGGGATATAAACGTGGAGCGTATCATACATACCGAAACGGATAAAGATACCGCCGATGTTGCCGCTGTGTTAGCCGGCAATGGAGAGGTTGCAGCTCTGATGAAAGGCCAGGTACACACTGACGAATTTATGCATGGCATCCTCAGAAGAGAGGCCGGCTTGCGAACAGATCGCCGCTTAACCCACATCTTTCACATGACGCTACCCGAGCATAATAATTCTCTCATGATCACAGATGGTGCAGTTAATGTAGCCCCCTCAATTGATACCCGACTTCAAGCAGCCCAGCATGCAATCGACCTTTCCCATATATTGGGGAATGATAACCCTAAAGTCGCGGTCCTCTCCGGAACTGAGTCGCCAATCAAAAGTATGCCCAGCAGTATTGAGGCAGTAGAAATTACTAAGAGAGCCGTAAATGAAATTTCTGGCGGCCAAGTTTTCGGGCCATTGGCTTTTGATAATGCAATTTCAACCAAAGCTGCCAACCTAAAAAAAATAGACCACCCGGTCGCTGGAAATGCCGATATTCTTTTAGTCCCAAATATCGAAACTGGAAATGCACTTTTCAAAATGATGGTTTATTTCATGAGCGCCTGTGCGGCCGGAATTGTTCTAGGAGCCAAGGTGCCAATAATTTTGACAAGTCGCGCTGACCCGCCAGAGGCACGAGTTGCTTCTGCCGCTCTTGCTAACATTGTCGCCCAAGCAGGCAAAGCCAGTAAGAGAAAATGACACATCATTTCGGTATAATACTCTTGTCTGGCGGGTTAGACTCAACAACGCTCGCTTCTATGGCGGTGAAAGAGGATATTGAACTTTTAGCGTTAACTTTTGACTATGGCCAAAACCATAGGCATGAAATCAACTCCGCAAAAGCAATAGCTTCGAAGTTAGGTATCACTCAGGTGACCGTAGATGTTTCTTTTTATAAGGAGCTTGCAAACCATTCTGCACTGACCAATTCAACGGCGCATCAGTTACCAAAAGGACGCAGCAAGGAGGAAATAGAGACAGACATCCCCATCAGCTATGTGCCATTACGTAATACATTTTTCTTAACACTTGCTGCAGCCCGCCTTGAGAGTATGGCGCTAACGGCGATCGAAACACGCGCCGCACAACCTCAAGATGTGCGAGCAACAATATTTATAGCTGCAAACGCCATCGATTATAGCGGGTATCCGGACTGCCGGCCTGAGTTTTACAGATTAGCAGCTCAAACCCTGCAAAAAGGCAGCAAACTGTGGGCTCAGTACAGTATTCCTTTTCGCATTGAAACACCGCTGATTACTATGAGCAAAGCAGATATCGTTCGCACAGCATTCAAAAATAATGCCCCCATCGAACTAAGTTGGAGCTGTTATAACGACGGCAAAATACCATGTGGTGAGTGCGACAGCTGCCAGTTACGCGCAAAAGGCTTCGCTGAGGCTGCAAAAACCGACCCATCTCTTTCTCTGTTTAAGGGCTTAATTTAGTCAGCAAATCACCTACATCGTCGAGTTCGTTGATGCCCCAAATTAATCTTTCGATCTCTTGGGCCTTAATATCATCAGTCAAAGGCCGAACAAGACCATTAAATTTAATTTGCAACGCATCGTCTGGAAGCGGATTACCCGCGCTTCCATAAGGATCCTCGACGGACCGATTAAATCGGGTCCCGTCTTGCATTTCAATTGTAACCTTAGCTGCCCTTAACCGTGGATATGCATCATGGCACTCTTTATCGACAGATACGTGTATTTTGGGGACATGCCGGATAACATTATTTTCAAACCTTGCGTTTTCATCGAAATGTTCAAGGTCTACCGCACCTCGCTCCAAAGCAGTCGCAATGCAGAACTGATAACTCATTTGTGCAGAAAGCATATCTTCGTAAGTGGCATTGGCATGCCCAACAGCAATCTCGTAGGTGCCAACATCTACATTGGCCACTTTTGTTGGGTCGATGTTTTCAGCTGTACGAATATCGACAACTGCGTCAATACCTGGGTGTATGTGTCGACAAGCGGCGTAGGGTTTGATGTAGCAACCCGCCATTACAAGCTTTGCTGATCGCGGTCCATCTTCAAGCCCATCTAGGACAGCACTTAAATTTACATCCCCCGCAAAGGTATCAAAGTAGCCTTCCTCAATTTCCAGAACATTTTTCGGACCAACCATACCGTGCTCGGCGTTAAGTGCCGCTTGCAAACCCTCGCGCGCTGCTTGGCCTGGGTGAGTTCGCTTTACCTCCCCTCCACCACGAAGAAATGCAAAGATTCCGCTAGCACTGCTGGCAGCAATACCAAGAGCATCAGCCATTTGACGTTCATTAAAGTTGCGCAATGCTCCTACAGCCGCCGCTGCTCCCATCACCCCCATAACCGGTGTATTGTGAAATCCGCGATACCGAGAATGAGGGTGCATAGCAGCTGCAAGGCGACAAACAATTTCGTAACCTACAACCACTGCACTAATGAACTGCTTGCCATCGTACTTCCCAATTGAGGCAGCGCTAATGAGGGCTGGAATTACGACACAGCCCGGATGAACCGATCCAGCGCGATAACCATCATCAAGTTCCAATCCATGCGCCGCAGTGCCAGAGACATAAGCGGCTGACATGGGATCGTAACATTTTTCAAATCCTGGCACCGGGACCGATCCAGATAAACAAAGAGTATCAAAAGCTCTAGCAGCTGCAATAGTTGCGTGTTGTGTACTCCCGGCAAAAATTGCGCCTATTGTGTCTAAAGTATGACGCCGAGCCGTGTTTATGCTTGCATCGTCTATGTCCTCATAGCTAAGCCCGCTCGCAAACTTTGCCAAAATCGAAGTAGGCGACAATGCGACTGACTGTTCATCGGATGCTGTATTCATATCGCTTCTCCTTTTTATCGCTACAGTATAGGCTTTAAATTCGAAAATCGAGATACTTTGAATTTTTTAAGGATGCTGATTTTGCTTTATCACCAAAAATGGGAATTAAAAAAAAAGACTGTTAGGGGGGCTAATGGCGTCGTATCCAGCCAGCACTATCTGGCCTCAGAAGTTGGCGCTGAAATTCTTCGCGCTGGCGGCAATGCCGTTGATGCTGCGATCGCAACCTCCTTTGCGGTATCAGTCGTTGAGCCATGGATGAGCGGCCTTGGTGGCGGTGGCTATATGCAAGTAGCCCTCGCCGACGAAGCAACAAACTACAGAACTTTTCATTTTGGGATGCGTTCGCCAAGTGAAATTGATACTGATTATTATCCTCTTGCAGAAGGGAATTTATCTAGCGGGGACCTCTTTTCATGGCCAAGTGTTTTGGAAGACCGAAATATCGTTGGTTTTCACTCAATAGCGGTACCGGGACAGATTGCAGGTGTTGCCAAAGCTCATGCTCGCTACGCAACAATGCCGTGGAGAGAGCTTCTACAGCCGGCAATTGATTTAGCAAAACGCGGGTTACCAATCACCTGGAGCATGTCGCTTCGATGTCTAGGTGCGGCAAAGGAATTAAAGCAGTTTAATACATCACGAGAAATTTATCTTGATGCTCACGACCTTCCACTACAACCAATTCAGGGCCAGGACCTTCCGCTATCGCCGCTAGGAAAGTTGCCGATGACACTTGAACGCCTTGCCGAAGCGGGTGCGGATGATTTTTACCGTGGTGACATAGCTCAAACGATAATTGCAGACCTTAGGGATGGTGGAAATACCATAACCGCGACCGATCTGTCCGAGTATAATGCTCAAGAAACCGATAGTCTCGCAATTCCTTACCGCGACATAACTGTTCATGCAACGCCGCACCTGACTGCAGGGCCTACAATGGCGCGTGTAGTGGATTTAGCCGCAGATTTGGTGCAAAGAAAAGGCACCCCAGAGGCATCAACTTACGCATGTTGGGCTAGCTCTTTGGAGCAGGCATATAATGAGCGACTAGCAACCATGGGTGATACGATTGACTCAAATGGATGCACTACTCATATCAGCATAGCGGACAAACACGGGAATTTGGTAAGCCTAACGCAAACTTTGCTCTCTGTTTTCGGAAGTCGTGTGACCTTGCCAGAAACCGGAATACTCATGAATAACGGCATATACTGGTTTAACCCACTCCCCAACAAACCAAATTCACTTGCACCAAACAAAGGGGCACTTTGCAATATGTGCCCAGCAATCGTAGAAAAGAATGGGAAACCTTATTTCGCAATAGGTGCATCTGGTGGACGGCGAATTATGCCGGCTGTATTTCAGCTAATATCAATGATAGGAATTTTGGAAATGGAATTGGATGCCGCTGCCCACCAACCGCGCATTGACGTAAGTGGAGAGGGTCGATGCACTGTAGATCCAGAATTAGGGATAGAAATACGTGATGCGATAGAAAAACGAATGCCTGTCGTAGTTGGCGAAAATTCAGTTTTCCCAACATTATATGCCTGCCCTAACATCGCATTAATTGAGCCTTCAGGGGAGTTTGCAGGATTCACACACCCCATGACCCCCACCTCAGCCACTGTTGCCGTGTGACGATTAACCCTCCGGAATAACCCCTTTCACAGTGCCTTTGGCAAGGCCTTGATTGCGCTTATGGTGATCAGAGTCAACCAATATACCCTTGCGAAGATTCTCTGCATATGCCTCAGCAGCCCTTTCTCCAGGAACTCGGACGGGCACTTTTGGATCGATTGAGGGTTGTTCCTTTATCCACGAACAGTAGTCCTCTAGACGAGCTTGAAACGTGTCACGACCGATTAGTTTATCCGGATCAATACAAATAAAATAGTGGCAGATGCCCGAAGGTTTATCCGGTTCATAAAACTGGGATTTGATTAATGGTGCATAATTCCCTCCGCTCAAAACACCAGTCAACATATCTACTGCCAAAGCAAGCCCATATCCTTTATGTCCACCAACGGGCAGGACAAATCCTTGCAACACCTTCGCCGCATCCTTCGTATCCATGCCATTTGAGTCAAGCCCCCAGCCTTCGGGAATAGGCTCGCCCAATTCTGCAGCACGTCTTATTTTGCCGCGTGATTGGACACTTAGCGCAAAATCGAGGATAAAGTGTTTACCACCTTTTCGAGGGGCAGCATAACCAATCGGATTGTTGCCGACGACCTGTGCCATTCCCCCAGTTGCCGGCATCGTTAGTGAACCATTAGTGCCAGACAACAAGATCGTTCCGGCTTCGCAAGCACCCCAACCAAAGCTGGCGTTAGCTCCAAAGTGGTTACTATTTTTGACGCTTATAAACGCAATACCGACTTCTTGTGCAATTTCAATCGCAACTTCAGTAGCTCGACCTGCAACTGCCGTTCCTAGGGTATTTCCACCATCTACTATGGCCATTGCTGGTGTTTTTCGATCAACAGTTATACCCGTTGCTGGTTCAATCCCTCCTGCCTGAAGCCGTCCAATATAGTGGCTCAACCTCAGTATTCCATGTGTCTGAATGCCAAGCAAATCACATAAAATAAATTGGTCCGTTGCTAGTGAGGCTATTTCGGGTGCAACGCCGTTACGTTCGTAAGCTTCAATGCAGATAGTCCGACATTCCTCAACCGGCACTCTAATCATTTCAACCATATCATTACTTTAGGTTGTCTGAGAGAAAAGAATATTGGACGGGGCGTCCGATCCCGCGACGAAAGCCCTCCAATTTCAATACCTGTTCCGGAGTCACATTACATAAGCTAACATCTGGGCCAAAATCATTAATCATTTGTATGTGTTGCTGCGGAAAAGAATATGGGTCAGGCTCAAGCACGCAGTGTTTAAACCAAGATTGTTTGGGAAGTGTCTGCAGAGCCTTGGGGTTCTCGGATGCCAACATGTCAATCTCACTTTGCTCTATAATGATATGATCTACACCCAAATCCATCATACTCTCTACCATTGATCCTAGAAAATCGATACTGAGAGGTGACGTAGGTATTTTTCTGCCAAACTCATAGACTACGGTAAGACCCGCACCCTGCAACAAATTAATTTGCTGCTTTCTAACATCGTTCTCTAACTCTATATAATTTTCTGACAACTCAAGCATATCGATGTCCAATCGTCGAAGATGAGTAATCAATTCATCAACTGCATTCTGATGATAGGCTGTTTCAAATAGAATCCCGCCAGCAAAGGGAATGACACCATAATCTCTGTAAGTGTACACAATTTTCTTTACTAAGGATGGGGGGTAATCCAAAGCGTTTATGGCAAATATTTTTGCGTAATCGACGAACTCAGCCCCATAATCGAGTAGGTCCCGAAGTCCTCTCGGGCCTGTCCAACCAAAATCACTAGGCCCAACATCAATCATTGCTGTTAGCCCAGTTTTCCTCGGTTTGCCCTGACGCGTGGGCGCCTTCAAGCGCTCATATTCGAAATAGCCGTTAATGTCGGTATCGATATCACCCATGTTTCCCCCTAGAACTTAAATCGCCTATTAATTGCAATACATAAACACCTACAGAATATATCGACAGCAATATTCATTGTGTGGGCAAATGGAAAATATCTCTGCTTCCCATTTTTGATAAAGCAACTTTAATTTTCTTAGCGAACTCGAATTTGTTTCTAAATAGCTTAAACCCTCGGCATGATCCATTCTATACGCTACATATAGAGGCTGGAGGGTATTATGCCAAAGACAAACACTTACTCGCTAAATGGGCCTCTGCAAGGTCTTCGCGTATTGGATATAGCCACATACGTTGCTTCACCCTTTTGCGCGACATTAATGGCTGAGTTTGGAGCCGAGGTAATAAAGGTGGAGTTGCCAGACGTGGGGGACCCCTGTCGTAAATTAGGCACCGTCGATGACTGTGGGGATACCTTGGTTTGGTTATCGGAGGCTAGAAATAAGAAATCAATTACGCTCGACTTAAAGAAAAAAGAGGGTGCGAATTTATTCAAGCGGCTAGCTAGCACGTGTGATGTTATCACAGAAAATTTTCAACCCGGCACACTCGAAAAATGGGGATTGGGTTGGAAAACCTTGCATAAAATAAATCCTAAAATGGTAATGCTGCGTGTCTCGGGTTACGGCCAAACCGGCCCCTATAGCAGCAAGCCAGGATTTGGTCGGATTGGGAATGCATTCGGTGGAATTTCTTTTCTCGCTGGCGAGCCAAATGGGGCGCCAGCAACCCCGGGATCTGCAACCCTCGCTGATTACCTTGCTGGTATATTCGGTGGCTTCGGAGTTATGGCAGCGTTAAAACACGCTGATGCAACGGGCATCGGACAATTTATTGATATCGGCCTCTATGAACCAATCTTTCGTATCCTTGATGAAATAGCGCCTGCATATGATAAACATGGTTATATCCGTCAACGCATGGGAGCAGCCACGGTGAACGTGTGTCCGCATAGTCATTATCCGACTAAAGATAGGCGATGGATTGCCATCGCATGCACAAATGACAAAATTTTTGCCCGCCTTGCAAAGGCAATGGGCAGCAGCGAACTGGCAAACCAAGGGAAATATGGCTCGATAAATCAACGAGAGAATGACCGTGAAAATGTTGATAAAATTGTCACCGAATGGACTCTGCAACATAGTCAGAAAGAATTGATCAAACTTTGCGATTCGGCCGAAGTTCCCTGCGGTATAGTAGCATCGATCGACGAAATCTTTGAAAATGAGCACTATGCCGCCCGCGGAAATATCGCTCGTCCGAAAGATGAAAGAGCAGACAAATTGGCGGTTCCAAATATCGTGCCTCGACTGTCTGAGACACCCGGTTCAATAAGATGGCTAGGGCCTGCTCTTGGTCAGCATAATGCTGAGGTTTACGGAGAAATATTAGGTTTAAAAGAGGCTGATTTAGAACTACTCCGGCAAAAAAAGGTGATTTAATATAAACATATTTGCGAAAATCCCAGTTTTACCCGGCACTTTCTTGGCTTAGAGAGGATGAATAGCAAATGATCTTATGATTTTTTAAAAAGGCCGTGGTTACGTACATCGGTCTCAAATACTGTATTAATTTGAGGAATAAGACTCCCAACTAATGAAACACGTTTAACAAAACAGGGCCAACTTTTAATATAAAAGTTTTGATTTTATGGAATTCAAAGTACCACTACAAAAAGCTACGCTCGTAAGACGTTACAAACGTTTCCTAAGCGATATGTTGTTGCCGAATGGGACAAACGTAGTAGCACATTGTGCAAATTCGGGGTCTATGTTGGGCCTCACGCAGCCAGGCAGTGAAGTATGGTTGTCACCTAACACCAATCCAAAAGCTAAACTCGATTGGCGCTGGGAACTTGTCCGAGCTGATGGACACCTTGTTGGTATAAATACCTCTCATCCTAACCGCATAGTAGAAGCCGCGATTGAGGGGGACGAAATAGCTCAATTAAGAGGCTACAAAAACATCCGCCGTGAGGTCAGGTATGGCGTTAATAGTCGAATAGATCTTCTTCTTGAAGCACCAGACAAAAAACCATGCTTCGTCGAGGTAAAAAATGTTACATTAAAACGCAAAGATCATGCAGAATTTCCTGATGCAGTAACAAAACGTGGAGAGAAGCATCTTCGTGAATTGGCATGCATGAGGGCGGATGGGAATCGAGCATTGATGTTTTACTTGGTACAACGGGGTGATTGTAATTCTTTCAGGCTCGCTGCTGATCTCGACCCCGCCTACACAAGGGCTTTTTTTGAAGCACGAGACGCTGGCGTCGAGGCCGTGTGCTATGCCTGTGATATCTCACCTACCAGTATAAGAATTGTGCGTCAAATACCCATTGATTGTTGAGTTTTTGTAAGTGCATCATGGAAATTCGTGAGGGATCAGTAATAAGGTTGCATAAGATCAGATGACCAAAACGGATTTAAAAATAGAGCCAGAGTCCATTGGAGTACTAATCCATACTTCAGAAGATTATGAAGCCATGCGTAAGGCTGGCAGACTGGCCGCAGAAGTTCTTGATTTTATTACTCCGCATGTTCTACCGGGCGTGTCTACGGAAAAACTCGATACCATGTGCCATAATTTCATTATCGACCACGGTGCAATTCCTGCCCCTCTTAATTACAAAGGTTTTCCAAAATCAATTTGCACATCCGTCAACCATGTTGTCTGTCATGGAATTCCGGACCCTCAGAAAATCCTCAAAGATGGTGATACCCTTAACATAGACGTAACTGTAATTCTCGATGGATGGCATGGGGATACCAGCCGCATGTTTTGCGTCGGCGAGAGAGTTGGTGTTCGCGCAAAGAAGCTAATCCAAGTGACCTATGAAGCAATGATGAAAGGCATTCACGTTGTGAGACCAGGAGCCACATTAGGAGATGTTGGTCAAGCGATACAAAAGCATGGGGAAGATCATCGATTTTCGTTGGTCCGTGACTTCTGCGGTCACGGTATTGGAAAAACATTTCACGCACCGCCCAGCATTTTACACTACGGCCAGTCCGGCACGGGCGTAATCCTTAAGGAGGGTATGTTTTTCACTATCGAGCCAATGGTAAATGCCGGTAAATTTAATATAAAAATATTGCAAGATGGTTGGACTGCAGTCACCAAAGATCGCCAGCTCTCAGCACAATTCGAACATACGGTTGCTGTCACGTCAGAAGGATTCGAGATTTTTACTGAAAGTCCAAAGGGCTGGTCCATGCCGCCTTATGTGTAGGCTCCAGTGCGTTTAACATTCCAACAATATAGAAAACTTTCGCAAATATACCGCTCCAAAGAAGAATAATGGTAGGAGTTTTTTCGTAGCACGAGGAATCGAGAACTCGTTTAATTGTCTACGGTAGCCCCATATTGCGGCGGAGGGAAAAAACGGTTTTTGATTTTCTAAGGACATGAAACTAGCTTTGAGGAGTTTATCGTCTTGAAAAATGGTACAAGGATGCATTCTTCCCATTGGGGGGCTTTTCAAGGAACTACGCGTGACGGTAAATTAGTCGACGTCCAACCGTTCTGTAAAGATGCGTACCCATCGCCTATTATCGGATCAATAAAGGATGCACTATATTCTGAATGCCGAATACACCAGCCCATGGTTCGTAAAAGTTGGCTTGATAACGGTTTTGGCGCTAACACTGAAAATCGTGGTGCTGATTCATTTATTGCCATTGGGTGGGACCAAGCAATCGATTTAGTTGTGGCAGAATTAAGTCGTGTGCAGAAATGCTTTGGGAACGAAGCTATTTTTGGTGGATCATATGGCTGGTCGAGCGCTGGCCGTTTTCATCATGCAAAAACGCAACTGAAACGGTTCCTCAATATCTTTGGTGGTTTCACTGACCAAGTATACAGTTACTCGAATGCCGCGGGTCATGCAATCCTTCCTCGCGTTATTGGTCAGGGGGGTTACGGCCCTTTCAGTTCTTGGGATGGCATCGCTCAGCATTGCGAACTTTTTGTTGCATTTGGGGGCGTTGGACTTAAGAACACACAGGTTGAGCCCGGAGGGGCAGGTGAACACGCTACACATAAATGGTTGCCGATGCTCCGGAAAAATGGGGTGCGTTTTGTAAGTGTTGCGCCTTGTCAAGATGACACCGCAGATTACTTAAATGCCGAGTGGTGGCCGGCACGCCCAAACTCTGACGTGGCAATTATGTTAGGACTCGCGCACACATTAGTTGAAAATCGTCTTCACAACAGAGCGTTCCTTAACAAATATTGTGTCGGCTTTGATAAATTCAGTTCCTATCTTATGGGATATACAGATAACGTACCTAAAACCGCTGAATGGGCAGCTAAAATCTCAGAGATTCCCGCTCAAAAAATTCGTGCATTAGCCATTGAGATGGCGAAAAAAAATACCATGCTCGGATGTGCCTATGCTTTACAAAGGACAGATCACGGCGAACAAGCCTATTGGATGACAATCACTTTGGCCGCAATGTTGGGCCGCATCGGACTTCCAGGGAATGGATTTGGATGCGGATACGGGAGCATGAACGGTTATGGTAACCCTCATTTAACCTTGTCAGCACCCACCATGAGTATGGGAGATAATCCCACCAAAAGCTATATCCCGGTCGCGAGGATCGCCGATATGTTACTCAATCCTGGCACACGCTATAATTTTAATGGAACTCAACGCAAATATCCCCACATACGGTTAGTGTATTGGTGCGGTGGTAATCCCTTCCATCATCACCAAGACCTTAACCGTTTACTACAAGCATGGCGCAAGCCTGAGACGATAATCGTTCACGAACCCTGGTGGACTTCGACTGCGCGGCACGCTGATATCGTACTTCCTGCGACCTCCACAATGGAGCGCAATGATATCGGCGCTAGCGGCCGTGATCGATTTTGGATAGCGATGCAAAAACTAGTTGAACCTTTGCATCAAGCTCGGAATGATTTTGATATATTTTCTGATATTGCTGAGGGCTTGGGACTGAGAGATAATTTTACTGAAGGGAGAAGCGAGCAAGATTGGATCAAAAAAATATATGACATTGCTTGCCATAATGCTGTTAAAAAAGATATAATTTTGCCTACCTTTGATGAGTTTTGGTCTCGAGGTTTTGTGGAAATACCGGCCCCGAATAAGCCGTTTGTGGCCATGGAAGATTTTCGTTTAAACCCCTCAAAATTCAAACGCAAAACACCATCTGGCAAAATTGAAATCTTTTCTGAAACCATAGATAGCTTTGGATATGATGATTGCCCAGGGCACCCTACGTGGCTAGAGCCAACGGAGTGGCTTGGTAGTAAACTAGCTGAAGAATTTCCACTCCATATGGTTTCTAATCAACCTCGTGATAGGCTACATGCACAATTAGATTATTCGAAAATCAGTCAAGAAACAAAAATTGCGGGCCGCGAGCCGTTACGTATCAACCCCCAAGATGCAGCATTTCGATCTATCCAAACCGGAGATGTAGTGAAAGTATTCAACAATCGTGGCGCGATACTTGCTGGCGCACTGATCTGTACCTCCATACGTCCGAGCGTTGTAGAACTATCTACTGGAGCATGGTATGATCCACTAATACCGGGTCAGCCGGGCAGTCTCGAGGTTCATGGAAACCCCAATGTGCTTACGCCTGACCGCGGAACATCGAAACTCGCTCAAGGACCAACGGCTCATTCAACGCTAGTACAGGTAGAAAAGTTTGTCGGTACAGCGCCGGGCGTAACTATCTTCAAAAGACCTCCTATTGAATAAAATTTAGACAATTGATAATTATTTAGTCACTTTTTTTTCACCATCTCGCATAGGCCAATTTTTTTTGTTTAGAAACAATCTCTTATGAGTTGGCACGCAAGATGCTTCATATAGCTAGTGTCCAGCTACCAAGCGCCATAAATTTATGGTGCGTAAACAGGAATGAAAGATAGAAGTTTTTATGAAAAAGATTGAAGCAATCATAAAGCCTTTTAAGTTGGATGAAGTTAAGGAAGCTCTTCAAGATGTCGGCATTCAAGGTATTACCGTTTTAGAAGCAAAAGGATTTGGCCGTCAGAAGGGGCATACCGAATTATACCGAGGAGCTGAGTATGTTGTAGATTTTTTACCCAAGGTAAAATTAGAAGTGGTGCTGGAAGATAATGACGTTGAAAGGGCGGTTGAAGCAATCAAGGCTGCCGCTGAAACAGGTCGTATTGGCGATGGAAAGATTTTTATTTCAACGGTAAACGATGTTATTAGAATAAGAACAGGCGAGATAGGGGCAGATGCGATCTGATTTTTTGTCAAAGCCAAAGTGCGCCCTGTGTGTTTAACCTTCTAGTATGATCTATACCTAAATTTAAAATGGTCTTCAGCAAAACAAAACCTAAGAGAGAGTTTAAAACACCATGTCCGAAATAGAAAATGTACTTAAATTAATTAAAGAAAACGATGTTCAATATGTTGATTTTCGATTTACTGATCCGCGTGGAAAATGGCAGCATACCGCACAGCATGTTTCAACAGTTGATGGGGACCTTTTATCCGAGGGCATCATGTTCGACGGATCATCAATTGCGGGTTGGAAAGCGATAAATGAATCAGACATGAATTTAAAGCCGGATCTATCGACTGCAGTCATGGATCCGTTTACAGAACAACCACAGCTGATACTCTTTTGCTCTGTTAAGGAACCTACAACCGGTCAAGCATATGATCGTTGCCCTCGCTCCACTGCCGAAAAAGCGGAAGCTTATCTTAAATCTACTGGAATTGGCGATACGACCTATTTTGGACCAGAGGCAGAATTTTTTTGCTTTGATGACGTTCGCTTTCAAACTGATCAAAACCATTCATTCTACATGATAGATGAGAATGAAGGACCCTATAATAACGGCACAGAAATGTTTGAAGGGAATATTGGTCACCGTCCAAAGGCGAAGGGTGGATATTTTCCTGTACCACCAGTCGACAATAACACTGATCTAAGGGCACGAATGGTATCAACCCTCCATGAGATGGGCGTGCCAATGGAGAAACATCATCATGAAGTTGCCCCCTCACAGCATGAGCTTGGTATGTTGTTTGGTACACTTTTACGGACTGCCGATAACATGCAATTATACAAGTGGTGCGTCCACATGGTAGCGCATGAGTCCGGTAAGACTGCTACCTTTATGCCAAAGCCGGTATACAACGATAATGGTTCTGGCATGCACTGCCATCAGTCGATTTGGAAAGATGGGGATACTACCTTCGCCGGCACAGGGTATGCAGATCTATCCGAAACAGCGCTGCACTACATAGGCGGCATTATAAAACATGCCCGTGCTATCAACGCCTTTACTAACCCCACAACTAACAGTTACAAAAGGTTAATTCCAGGTTTTGAGGCGCCTGTACTGCTGGCATACTCATCAAGAAATAGATCTGCATCTTGCCGTATTCCATACGTTGAAAGTCCAAAGGGTAAACGCATAGAAGTGCGCTTTCCCGACCCCTCCGCTAATCCATATTTAGCTTTCTCCGCAATGCTCATGGCTGGGATTGATGGCATTCAGAATAAGATCGACCCAGGTGATCCCATGGATAAAGATCTTTACGATCTGCCTCCCGAAGAACTGGAGGGTGTTCCAACTGTGTGCGCTTCACTTAGAGAGGCGTTAGCAGCGTTGGACAACGATCGTGACTTCCTTACCTCTGGTGATGTAATGACCAACGACCAAATTGATGCGTACATAAGCCTAAGGGAAGAAGAGACATTGGCGTTCGAGCAAGCGCCGCATCCAATCGAATTTGAAATGTACTACAGTGTTTGAAAACCTTTTGTACAATACAAAATAGTAAAAAGCATTGAAAACCCGCGAAGCTTGCACTTCGCGGGTTTTTTACATTATCGGGTTCTAGCGCATTTGGACTAGAGCATTAGGCGCTTTGCTTTCTATAAAAAATGGCAGCCCATTTTTACCATTCATATCAACGGCTGTTTAATAGAATGTCGCACATCTACATGACAGAGCCTAAACACTGAATCTGCGACCACCAACTAAACTTTTACATACTTAGTAGCATTTAAGATTGTTAAGCATCCAACAGTTCGTTGAAACGATATTTGCGAGCTTGTTATTGCCCGTGTATACAAAAGGTTGTAGAGGAGAACTTATTACTAAAAATAGAAAAACTGGCTGGGGCAGAAATGGATATAAGCGAACGTATCGTTAATGATTTTATTGATAACGAGATTGGATTTGTAACGACTGTGCCATGCAAACAACTGTCCGGCGTGATCGAGGCAGTTGAGAAGCATGATCAAATTCATCACGTTCCATGCAATCATGAGGCAGAAGGGATGGGACTTTGTGCAGGAGCTTTTCTAGGAGGCACCAGGCCATGCATAATTATGCAAAACACAGCCCTAGGAGTTACAGTTAATTCACTTGCTGCCTTAATACAATATTACCAGATGCCTCTGCCTATGCTGATTAGCTACCGTGGAGAGGTCGGTGAAAAGGTGGCATGTCAAGTGGAAATGGCGATGCACACTAAACCAATTCTTCAACAAATGAATATTCCGTCATATCATTTTCATAAGGCTAGTGACATTGAAGAATTAAGTGCAATTCTAAATCACACATTTATGGCAAGCAAGCCCACTGCCATTTTGGCCGACGCAAGCTTTTGGAGTGCAGCATAATGATACGGAGCGAAGTTACCAAATCCCTAATACCGGTTATTACCGACGAACTTGTTATATGCAACATTGGCCTACCTTCTCAGGAATTATTTATGCACGATGATCAGCCGTCCAACTTCTATATGCTTGGAACGATGGGCCTTTGTTCATCCATAGGCCTTGGCCTAGCTCTCAACCAAAGTGCACCCGTGCTAGCAATTGATGGTGATGGCTCTGTACTTACAAATTTTGGCACACTAGCCACTATAGCAAATAATCCAGCAGACAACTTCACTCTATTAATCATAGACAATGGTTCCTATGGGTCGACGGGTGATCAACCAACCTATGCAGGAAAGAAGACATCTTTATCCAAGGTCGCGAAAGCTTGCGGCTGCGCAAACGTTGTAGAATGCCAAGGAGAGGAGGCTGCGGAAGAGGTTGGCAAGGCTCTTAAGGGAAAGCAAATGACCATAATTGTTTGTAAATGTGAGAGTGGAAATGTTCCTGTTCCTAATATCCTGACTCACCCCGTTTCCATTCGCGATCGTTTTATGACTGAAGTCAAGGCACGCAATTAGAAACACAACCAGTTTGCCCTGTTAAATTTATGAAGATCCTCGCATTACTGAATCTGTCGGAGGCAGAACAACAAAATATCCTCTCCACTCATCCAGCTGTTGAACTTATTATGGCACCTGGTTACTTTGATGGAGAAATCCGGGATACGTGGCCAGCGTTCTGCTGTGATAACTACCTTGCACCTCAAGCATCAGGCTGCGCCACACGGTCAGAACGGGATGCTCTTTTGGCAGATGCTGATGTAATTTTCGGCGGATGGCCATACCCGTTGGATATGCGCCGCCGGTCGCCTAAGCTGAAATGGTTCCATCAGCAACCAGCTGGCGCAAACAATCTTCTTAAAAGCGACCTGTGGGAGAGTGACGTAATCGTTACCACGTCACGGGGTTACGGAAACACCCTTGCCATTGCTGAGTTTGCATTGGCTGGCTTGCTTCACTTTTCAAAAAATTTTCATATCGCTAAACAGGATTGTGCACAACAAAACTTCAACAAATCGAAATATCAATCCTTGTTAATTGAAGGCAAAACGTTATGTGTTGTCGGCGCTGGTGGTATAGGTTCACAACTAGGTCGACTCGCTGACAGACTTGGAATGAGAGTAGTTGGCACAAAACGATCAACGTCGGGCGCCCTTCCAACTGGATTCTCTAAAATAAAAAATCCGTCAGGCCTTTTAGAGCTTCTCGCGGAAAGTCACTTCGTCGCTGTTTGTTGTCAATTGACAAAAGAAACCTATCACCTGTTAAACGAGGATGCATTTAATGCCATCAAACCTGGGGGTGTTATAGTCAATATAGCACGTGGGGAAATTATTGATGAGGATGCCATGGTTAAAGCACTTAATTGTGAGCACCTCCGAGGGGCTGCCCTTGATTGCTATGTTGGTGAATTTGAGAATCCACCACCGCCTATTTTATGGAATCACCCAAAGATTGTTATAACACCTCACTGTTCTGGGAAGTCCGATATAGATCACAAACGCCATACTGAAGTCTTTTGCAAAAATCTTAAAGCATTTATAGCAGGAGAACCCATGCTTAATAAAATAGATTGGGTAACCGGTTATTAGTCAAAATCCAGACTTTGGGTATGTCAACAACGCTATCAATTTAATTGATAGACCAATGAAATAAAGGACTCTTTGATGGCGGATTCTATTGAAAACTTCGACTTCGTTATTGTAGGGGGTGGCTCTGCCGGCTGCGTTCTTGCTAATCGGCTCTCCGAGAACCCAAAGACTAGCGTCTGCCTAATTGAAGCGGGCGCTAGCGATAGTTCACCGCTAATTCATATACCTTTAGGCGTGATGTTTCTGATCGATCATAAAAAATGGAATTGGAATTACAAAACTGCGGGTCAAGCCAACGCATCGAACCGAAAAATATCAATCCCACGAGGTCGGGTTATCGGCGGGTCCAGCTCAATCAATGGTATGGTGTATGCCCGTGGCAATAAACGCGATTATGATGATTGGGCTAATAAGGCGGGCTGCGTTGGTTGGTCATATCGTGAAGTGCTCCCTTACTTCATCCGTTCAGAAAATAATGAAATTTTCCGAAATGATCCACTACATGGAACCTCAGGGCCCCTACATGTAAGTAGGGTCAAGAAGCCAAACAAGATGCTCAATCTGCTCTTCGAAGCAACTGATTCTATGCAATTTCCTCGCCGTCTTGACTTTAACGATGGCGATCAGGAGGGCTTCGGTGAAAGGCAAGTAACGATAAAAAATGGTAAACGATGGTCTGCGGCGAAGGCCTACCTGGACCCCGTACGGAGAAGACAGAACCTCAAAATCCTCACTCAGGCACACGTGAATAAGGTTTTAATTCAAGATGGCAAGGCGACAGGCGTTGAATTTTTGCAGCATGGAGAGCAACAAATCATTTACGCCAATCGCGAGGTGCTGATTTCATGCGGCTCAATAGTGTCGCCCACAGTGCTTATGCGTTCTGGAATTGGTGATCCTGAGGAACTGAAGAAACACGGCATAGCAATTAATTCGTCGGTCCCAGGGGTTGGTAAGAACCTGCAAGACCATATTGCTGTAAGTGTGGTTACACAAACAGCGAGCATCGCGGGTTATGGTATTTCGTTTAAAGCTTTACCTAAACTAGTCTATCACGGAATTGATTATCTTCTCAACCGGTCTGGGATGATTGCTAGTAATATCAATGAAGCAACAGGCTATATTAAAACAAAGCCTAACTTAGACCGGCCAAATATACAAATTGGTTTTGCGCCCGCCGTTAGGGCCCGTGGTGGGCGCAAACTAACCTACGGGCATGGTTACAGCTGCAATGTATCATTAATGCATCCAAAAAGCTTGGGGTCTGTGTCTATAGCCGATACTGATCCAAAATCATCACCGCTTATAGATCCAAATTTTCTGAGCGATGAACGAGATCTAGATGCTTTGGTTGCCGGTATAAAAGTAACGCGTCGCATACTTGCATCTCACGCTTTCGACGCGGTGCGCGGCCCTGAATTACGGCCAGGGAAGGAAATTGTAATGGACAACGAGTTAAAACAGTATGTCCGAAATAATTGTGCTACAGTTTACCATCCTGTTCGCACGTGCGCTATGGGACCTGACGATGATCCAATGGCGGTGGTCGATACGCAGCTTCGCGTTAATGGAATAAGAGGTCTGCGTGTAGTCGACGCCTCTGTTATGCCTCTACAGATTGGTGGAAATACGAATGCGCCAACAATCATGATCGCTGAAAAAGCAGCGGATATGTTGCTTGGAAAACCTGCAGCGCCGGCTTTTAGGGATTTCTAAAATCGATAGTCAGACTGCATAGCCTATTATCCTTTTAAAAGTGGGAAAATAAACATGTCACTCTGCAAGCTTTTGTATTTCAGCCAGCAGTTTTTTTGTAATGTCGATCCCGCATCTTAAGTTCTTCTTTTTTTGTATTTGTTCGAACTCGCCGGGCATTAAAACCATTTCTGCACCTGGCAAAGGCTGACTGTGATGTATTTCGGATGCTAATTCTTCTACGCAGCCGATAAACCTACGTTTAGAGCCGATCGAGCCAGGATCGATAGCAAGAAACATATCTCCTTTTGTAATTTCTTGATCAGTATTCATAGTTCCGCTTACTTTCGTACCTACGGAACCACCGGCCAACCCTCCTGCTAAAAAATCGATCATTATCGCTAAGGCCGACCCTTTTGCCCCACCCGCGGGTAATAAGGCTCCTTTCAATGCGTCTGTTGGATTTGTGGTTGGATTACCCTTTTCATCAATAGCCCACCCATCTGGAATACTCTCACCACGCTCGAGAGCGTTAACAATCTTGCCACGAGCCGCAACACTTGTTGACATATCTACCAGGTACGGAGTACCTGCCGAGGGTACAGAAATAGTTAAAGGATTGGTGCCGAGTATTTGTTGTCGGCTCCCAAAAGGGGCTACACCAGGCTCCGTGTTTGTTAGCACTATTCCTATCACGCCATTTTCGGCAAGCCACTGAGAGTAATATTGCAAAATGCCAATATGCGATGCTTTACGCACACTTACTAACCCAACACCAAAGTTTTTAGCCTTTTGAAGTACGAGATCTGTTGCTTTTTTTGCAACCACAGGCCCAAGACCACTATCACCATGTAGCAAAGCGGTTGCACCTTTGTCTCGAACAACTGAGGGCTGACATGCTGGTTTAAGAGCACCACAGTCCAATCCTTTAATCCAGTTTGGTATACGAATAACGCCATGGGAGTCATGCCCACGTAAGTTAGCCTCTATCAATATATCTGCTACTAAAACCGCGTCTTTCTTTGGCACACCGCGTTTTTGAAATATTGTCTCAGCTAAAGCACGAAGGTTATCTGAGGAGACGCGTAAAGAAGTTCCTTTTTTTAAAATCACCATATCAAGGGCCTCGAATAATTAGTTAAGCCATCTACTTAAGACTTGTGTGCTCGATTGTGTTATCGCCGAGATGAGATGAGCCTACGTGACTATTACATTTTGCAAAATTAACTGAATACCCAGATCCCGGCCCGCACCTTTACGACCTTGGCACTCAGTATTGTCGCATTTCCTTAAGCTCCAATCTGAGTGCCGCCCAAATAAAGGATTGGCTTTTTGATTAACGAGTATTCAAAGCCTAAGCCGCCTTTCCTTATTTTTTTAGACATGACTAGTTCAAGCCCAACGCACCTTATCCTGACTATCCGTCGCAGTGATTAGTGTCATTGTGTTTACAACTGTCCAATCGCATAAGTCATAGCGGCGGTTAAGCTTTTCGCGCATTTCAAATTCAATCTCGTTAGCAGGTATCTTAGAACGTTCCCACATCGCGAGATCGGGCCTGCGCGTCAAAAGCAAGCTGCGCACCGTTGGTCCTTCTCCATTAACCTTCCACAACCCAATGACTTGCGAGTCATAAGAACTTTCGAAATCCGGCCAAGCCGCAATGCACAGCTCCATAAATTCATCATATTTATCTGTCGGCGTCTCAAACCAGCGAAATGCGTAGTTACCTTGGCGTTCTGGCGGTTCATCATTTTTTGGACGAGAGGTTGGATGTAAAATTTCATACCCCGACGCCCGCACTGTAGCCAATCCTCTGTCAAGCAAGCTCGCATGTTCAGATGCAGATTCGATGTCAGGCCAAATTGTAATCGCAATTACTGTGTCGCGCGGCAAGCCAATCTGGCTGCGCCATACGCCGTACAAGGATCCACCTGCTTTTTGTATTCTTTCAACTCCATCAGTGACGATCGAGCCTGCAGCATCCTTCCAACGTCTTGGCACACAATCGATCCTATGACAGGCAAAATTCACACCCATATTATTCTCCAAAAGATTATAACGTTAGCACCAGGTGGCATTTCGGTAAACTTTTCGATCAGGCAGCCTATGCTCAAATTTTGAAGGAGTATAAATATTAAGCTCGTTATTAGGAGTCTTTTTCCATTATAGATGCATTGGTTCGTCATAATATTCCCCGTCTGAAAGGATAGTAAGATGCCAAAGCTAGTTTTTATCCATGGCCCGGGTGCGGGTGGGTGCTCTGATGCATTCGTCAACCAGTTAGATTATTTCCCCGATGCTTTGGCACCCGACTTGCCTGGACATTTAGAAGGAACCCGATGCTTTAATATAGAACGTTATACTGATTGGGTTCGCGGTTGGATCTGGGCCCACGGGGCAAAATCCAACCTTGTCCTATGTGGATATACGCTCGGCGCATCAATTTCGCTGCAATATGGCCTGGACTATCCAGATGAAGTTGCTGGCCTGATATTGATGACTGTTGCTATGAGACCAAAAGTCCGAGAAAAAAACACCTACCAGATGCGTCTTAATGCTGTGGAGAATAAAAAAAGCTATCAAGAATGGATTGATTTCCAAGTTAGAGCTATGCATGCCGTGCCAAAGGCGTTGAGAAGAAAACTACTGCAGCGCCATAAGCAGGTAGGACCAGTCTCACAATATCATGACCTGAAAGCTATTGACTGTTTTGACGTGCGCGACCGCATTGAATCCTTACGGCCAAAGCTTTTACTTATTCGTGGTCTCAATGATCACGGCAACCCACCAAACTACGAAGCCGAAATTCACAAGCAAGTCCCAGGATCCCAATACATAGAATTGAAAAATGCTGGGCATTTTCCAACGACCGAGGCTCCTTCGACTGTAAACCCGATAATCGAAAAATTTGTGGCAACCTTATGATTTCTTTGGCGAAGTCATCACGATGCAATGCGACGAGCCTTACATCATTTGAGTGTATACTCCCAAATATCAAACTTGCCATTGATAGAGTGCCTAAATATGACCGTAATTGCAGTCATAACAAAGAGTGCTAAAACACATTTTAGTGCAAAGGAGCTTGTTTTATTATTTATCCCATCTAACCCAAAACTAACTTGTAACCCTCATGGCTCGCAACAAAACCCATACTGTTATAAAATCGATGGGCGTTTGTGCGTTTTTTGTCAGTTGTTAACTGTACTATGCCGCACCCCTTTTCCTTAAAGCGTTCTATACCCCAACAGAGCATTCTGCGGCCAAGTCCTGTGTTTCTGTATTTCTTCAAAACCCGCACTGCCTCTATCTGACCTCGCCACATTCCAGTGCGAGCTATGCCCGGGATAAAGCTTAGCTGCATAGTGCCCACTATGGTCTTGCTATTTACCGCAACTACTAATAGCTGGTTATCATCAACTGAAATTGCTCGGAATGCATCCAAATAAACCTTTGGGAGAGGCTCTGCTGGAACCTCACGCGCTACGCCTATGGGATCGTCTGAGAGCATTTTGACAATTGCACAGAGATCAGCCTGAACGGCCCGACGGAATATAATATCGCACTCACACATATATTACTCTCCCTGTGTCATCACACTAGCGATGTCTCGGCGAAGTTTGCGGTTACGTTTCAAATGCCATTCTCGGCTCATTGCTTCGCTCTTACTTTGGTAACTCTCAGCGTAGAGTAACTTCCATTTACGACCGCGAGTCGCACGCGCACCAACTCCTGCATTGTGGGCAGCCAGACGTGCATCAATATCATTTGTCCATCCGACATAAGTACGGCATACCCTTTTTGTACTTTGAGCGCGGCGCTCTAAAGTTCCAATAACATAGACATAGCAGCTCAATTATTTTGACCTCAGTTGTCTAAGATGCAGGTTTCAACCCTGGCAGGCAATTGTTTGTCCAGATCATACACACGGTATGAAAAAGGCTTCTCGCAAAATGCGGGGGCGCCAGAATGTAGAACTTTTCCCTCGACCAGTGTCCCAGGATGATAGTGGCCCGATAGAACGGCAAGCACCCTACCCGATTGATCTATTGATTTTTTTAAATCAACAGCAGTCGTATACTGATAGTGCTTGTTCTTTGCAAAAACCGGCGGATGTATCATGTAATGCTGCACATGCACTTGTGCACACTCATGCTCGTCACCTGAAATTGCTTCATGGAAAAGAGCTGCATTGAATTTATCACGAGTTGGTTGCTGTTCAGTAGATAACCTGTCCCAAAAACAATAGAAACGTAATCCAGCAATATCGTTAGGAGACCCGTAACCGTTAAAAACTTCTGCAAAAGATTTTTCATCATCATTATTTCCAGGCACCACAACGAATGGTATCCCAACTGCCAACAACCATTCTTTTATAAAAATCAGGTCCGATCTCACATCGTTGAGCCAGTCACTAAGAGACCGTTCATCTGGTGTTTTGCCATTAATTACTGATGCCGGGACATCGAGCAAATCACCAGACAGCACCAAAACATCGGGCGCGTGAGTTAAAATCCTGTCCTTCAGACGCTCTAAAAGAGCCGGAACTTTTCGCGAAAGCCGAGACGGATCTTTTGCCGTACCAGGTAATTGGAGGCGCATATGCATGTCTGTCCAGTGAAGTATTCTTGTCATACCCATATCCTAGCAGCCTAGCCATCTATTAGTACATTACTTACCTTCCAACATCGAAATGTAACGACTTGCCAGTAAAAACCGACAGGTGTACTCGTCAGAGAGAGTTCTAGGAGAAGGAACCTCAAGTGTTCAACTCAAAGTTTGTGCGCCGACCCATTTTCGTACTGGTTGCAGCTGCATGCATAATTTTTGCTGCCTTCGGTATTCGCCAAAGCATGGGCCTTTTTTTGCGCCCTATCTCTGATGGATTGGGATGGGGGCGAGAGATTCTCTCGCTTGCTCTCGCAACACAAAATCTTCTCATCGGTTTTGCCGCCCCATTTTTTGGTGCAATAGCAGACCGTTGGGGTCCGCCAAAAACTTTAGCAGTTGGAGGGTTGTTATTCTCATTGGGGCTGCTACTCATGAGCCTTGCATCAACCCCTTTCCTTATGTTTGTGAGCGCCGGCGTTATGATGGGTATCGGGCTTGGCGCATGTGGGATGCCCTTAGTACTTGCAACTGTGAGCAAAGTGGCCCCCGAACAAAAACGCAGCCTCTGGATAGGTATCATCACAACATGTGGCACGGGGGGACAGCTCCTATTGGTCCCAGCAAGTAGACTAGCCATTAGCGAACTTGATTGGCCTACTAGCTTGCTCATGCTGTCTATAATAGCAATGCTGATTGTGCCGATAGCATTGACCACATCATCTGCAATTACCAAGGATACTGCCAAAGATAATAATATTAATATACGCGAGGCACTTCGGGAAGCTTTCTATCATAGAAGCTATCGTTTTCTTACATCCGGATTTTTTGTGTGTGGTTTCCATGTAGCTTTCGTTGCTATTCATTTGCCAGCTTTTGTCCATGACCGTTGCGCAGCGCCAGGTCTTGGTGCTACGGCATTAATGCTGATAGCATTTTGTAATATGATTGGAGCTGCAACATCGGGTTGGCTGGGCGGACGCTACTCAAAAAAATATTTATTATCTGCAATCTACAGTGGCCGGGCTTTGGTCATGTGTTGTTTTCTTCTATTCCCTGTCACTCCTTTAACTGTAATCGTTTTCTCCTGTTTTATTGGTCTTCTCTGGTTAAGCACGGTTCCGCCCACATCTGGCCTAGTAAGCCAGATTTTTGGACTACGATACATGGGGATGCTCTACGGGATTGTTTTCCTGAGCCATCAGTTAGGTGCATTTGTGGGGATATGGCTTGGCGGCTATATTTTTGACAGCACTGGTAGCTATGCGATTGTATGGTGGACTGCTGTTGCTTTGGCTGCCGCAAGTGCGATTATTCATTTACCAATAGATGAAAGGCCACTAGCCCGTTTAAATAAAGCTTGAAAGTCGCATTCTGTAATGTGAAATCTTCATTTGAATGTATTTCGGAGAGAATGATGGCTATGCTTTTTGAGGAATTAGGTCATAGCAAAAGTCTATTGGGCGATTTAATCTTGCAACGCAGACATGAATTACGCCTTAATTCTGATGTTTATGAAGTTAAACTCGGTGATGACTTTTTAATGACTAGTCTTTTTCATAAATCAGAAGAAGCGCTTGCGGATCTCAGTCGACAAAAACTTAAATCAGATAGTCTCAATGTTGTTATTGGAGGGTTAGGCCTCGGTTTTACAGTAGCTACCGTTCTAAAAAATTAAAAGATACATGACCTTCTTGTAATAGAGAAACAACCTGCAGTCATCGATTGGCACCGTGCTCACATTATTCCGAGTAATAATCACATAACATTAGATCAAAGATGTCGCTTTGTGGCGGGAGTTTTTTCGAACTTATTCTATCAAAGACCGGATTTGATCCTAATAATGCATGCCGGCGTTTTCACGCTATATTAGTTGACATCGATCACTCACCTAAACAATGGTTAGCCCCGGCTAACTATTTTTTTTATCAGAAAAATGGCCTCACAGCGATCAACCAACATCCCCTGTCAGGCGGCGTATTTGGGCTCTGGTCCAATGATGCTCCTGATGTAACCTTTACCAATCGGCTTGCATTAGCAGTTGGTAAAGCTGATGCCATACCAATAACTTTTGAAAATTCGCTGATCGGCACCACTGAGACCCAAACAGTCTATTTAGCGAGAATGCCCTAGCATAGTTCGACACCTGAAGTAGAGATATATCTGCTCCTCAGCAATAACAGAAATAATGGAGAGAGAGCAGGTTGTTGGGATTAAATATTCACCAATAGCCGAGGAACTAGCATCACAGTCTAAATGGGTGATTTTATATATCCATGACCCATAATCTTTCATATGACATGCAAAACAATACCCGGATGGAACATATAATAAATGTAAAAAACTTCTTATTTTATATTTATTGAAATAATAGATATGTAAATTACCTTTTTTTATTTGATTTTGTTTGAATTTTGTACAAATTTTTATTGAATTACAACCAATATTCATGTAATATCAGGTTCATTACTAAATTGGTGTTTTTATATGCTCGCAAATCATCAAATAGTCTCTGAACAAAATCCATCGATAAAAAGTTTGGAAACAAAGTGTTCACTGGAAATATTGCTTGCAGATGAAATTAAGCACTTAACCGCAAGCGCGGATAATTGTATTTTTGCAATATATGATGCTCGCATGCCAAACGAGGGGCCCATCGATTTTATAACGTATGAATGCAGTGACAAACATGCTTCGCTTGACATAGATGTGAATTTTAATTTTGAGGGAATCGGCGTCTGGTATATTTGCAATCGTTACGATGAAACATATCAATTGCGCCACATCTTAGTGCAAATCAAGAACGGTCGTTTTGTAAAAGGACGAGTAGAACACTTCCATGGTTATTGGGATGAGTTTCCTCAATTCATTGCTGAAGATCGTTGGATAAAAGCATTGGCCCCGGACTCCTAAAAAAACCGATCATTTATTGTACCTTGCGATAATACGTTGGCTTAGGTAACCGCTCGAAAACTCTAATCCATACTTAATGAAATTCACACGATACACTGAATGCATTTTCATGTAGCGGGGTTGCTCTGGTATTTTTTTCCGGGATATTCTCCACTTATCCATCGCAAATACCGTACATTCTTCGCTCAATGCGATAGAGCATTACATTTAATTCCATACACCTTTTTTGGCGCTTAATGTAGAGGGTTTTGGCCATTGCTTGTAATTGGACAGTATACATTCGCGAAAGTCTGCCTACACTTTGTTGGTCAAAACTTGCACGCTTATATTTTGCTTAGGATTGATTGCTTTGAGCAGTAATGTCAGCCCGCTCATTTTCAATCGCAAACCCAAACTCATAAATATTATCGTTCACTTTGTCAGAAATTTAGTAAAGACGACAGATTTTGAGTATAAAGCCAAGATGCATTCTTTCCTGCTCACTCTTCACCGTGATAAATAACACTTCATGTTAAATTTAAAAAATCTAACGTATCGTGTAGGCGACAGAGTATTGCTTGACGAAGTTAATGTGAGCATACCTGCTGGTCATAAAGTTGGTCTTGTTGGCCAAAATGGCACCGGCAAAACAACGTTGCTAAAGCTAATCATGCGTCAATTAAGCCCATCTGGAGGTGACATTGTTTTCCCACAAAAATGGGAATTAGGTATGACAACCCAAAACGCACCAGAAGGTTGCCTTTCGTTACTAGATACTGTGCTCGCAGCAAACAGAGAACTAACTAAGCTAAAAAAAGATGCTGAAGATATAAGTAATCCTGAACGTCTGGCTCAAGTCCATGATCGACTGTGGGATCTAGAGGCCCATAGTGCAGAGGCGAGGGCAGCAAGGATTCTAGCAGGGCTTGGCTTTGATGATGCTGCCCAACATCGCCCATGCCACGAATTTTCTGGTGGTTGGCGCATGCGCGTTGCTCTCGCTTCTCTTCTCTTTGTTAAACCTGACTTGCTGCTCTTGGACGAACCAACCAACCACTTGGATCTTGAGGCTACGTTATGGTTAGAGGATTTTTTGAAGCAATACCGCGGGACATTCATAGTTGTGAGCCATGATCGTCATTTATTAAATCTGGTGGTTCAAGAAATTCTCCACCTTGAAAAGCGTAAATTGACCCTTTATTCAGGTGGCTATGACAAATTTGAAAATGCACGCCGCATGCGCTTGGAGCAGAATATTCAACAACGCAAAAAACAGGAAAAAGAGCGCGCCCATATTCAAAACTTCATCGATCGTTTCCGTTACAAGGCAAGCAAGGCAAAACAGGCACAATCTCGATTGAAAAAATTAAAGCGATTGCAACCCATTGCCGATCTACAAACTGATCAGAACCGAAAATTTATATTCCCAACACCATCCCCTCTTTCGCCTCCCTTATTAACCTTGGAAAAAGTAGATGTTGGCTATACCACTGAGCCTGTCTTGCGTGATATCAACGTTCGACTGGATAGCGATGACAGAATCGCGATTTTAGGTGCCAATGGAAATGGCAAGTCTACACTAATCAAACTGCTAGCCGGACACCTCAAACCCATTACCGGAAAAAAAACAATATCTAGTAAACTTCGCATTGGATACTTTGCGCAACATCAAACTGATGAACTCAATATTAAGGGAACACCCATATCTGAAATTGCCCGTAACAGGCCCAGAGATACCGATACTCAATTGCGAAGCCATCTTGGAAGATTTGGCTTTGATCAAGACCGCGCAGAAACACAAGTTTTAGCTCTGTCTGGTGGAGAAAAAGCGCGCCTTCTTTTCGCCCTCATGAGCTGCAATAAACCACATATACTCTTACTTGACGAGCCGACTAACCATCTTGATGTGGATTACCGTCAAGCTCTAATCCAAGCAATAAACTGCTTTGAGGGAGCTGTAATTATTGTCAGCCACGACCCCCATGTTATTGAGCTAACGGTAGACCATTTCTGGATAGTACAAGGCGGCGCTGTGAAGAATTTTAATGGTGATGTACAAGATTACCGTCAACTGTTACTGAACCGACAAAGTGGTAAGGTTTTTATTAATAGGCCAGATAGCTCACGTCATATCCGCAAAGAACAACGCCGTGCAGCTGCCTCAACGAGAGCTAATTTAGCACCACTTAAAAAAGCGCTGGCCCATGCAGAAAATATGGTTGAAACTTTAGACAGTGAAAAAAAGAAACTTCAGATGAGCATGGCTGACCCTGCTCTTTATGATGATAGCTTAGATCGATCAATTCTATTGCAAAAACAACTTGGCCGAATCGAAAAAGATCTTGCGAAAGCTGAAAAAACTTGGGCGAAGTTGCAAGAGGACTGGGACCAACAGAAAAATGGTTAACTTATAAATTACAGTACCTAGGAGCGCGGAATGCGATACTTTATGTTCTTAATGCTGATCCTAGGCATCTTAGGGCCGGCATCCGCAGGCCCCATGGAGGCTCTTGTTGCTTACAAGAAGGGTGATTACAAAACTGCGTTTACTCAGTGGGTCGATCTCGCTAACCATGGCATGACAAAAGCACAATATTACGTAGGAGTAATGCAAATTAATGGGCAAGGGACTGAGTCCGATCCCAATTCTGGAGCTCGCTATATCGAAATGGCGGCAATTAATGGTTACGCACCTGCTCAACATGTTTTTGGAATGCTCTACTATAACGGGCAAGGCGTTGATAAAGACCTAATTCGCGCATACGTATGGCTATCCTTGGCTGTGTTACATGGACGTAAAAAGGCAGGAATAGAACGTGATAAAGTATGGTGGCAAATGCCCCCCCCTCAAGTTGCCGAGGCTCGCTTAAAACTCGCTGACCTAGTTGCAGATGATCGGACGGGATTGGGTGACGATAGAAAGGCCGCTCAAATAATAAAAGCGTTGGCAGAAACTGGCCATGCGGAGGCACAGTTAAGATTAGCAAAACTTTACTTTGAGGGCCGAGGTGTGACGCTTGACATCATTGAGAGCTACAAATGGCATACACTATCTGCTTTTAGAGGTAATATCGAGGCACAGGCCACGGATGCTCAGTTGAAGTCGCACATGACACAAAAACAGATTGACGAGGCCTCATCACGAGCAGCCAACTGGGTACCGTGTAGGAAAGGCAATCACGAGTGCTGATAGAATCCACTAGGTATTATAGAGCCCTAAAAGGTGTGCCCTGTGCTTTAAAAGAGCCACGACCACGCTCAAAATAGGCACTTTAATATTAGCTTTCTGAGCTAGCTCGAGAGGGACACCAACCATTGAGTCTATTTCCATGTGATGAAGCCGTTCAAGATCCTGCAGCATTGAAACCTTATGCGATCCCCCCTTGGTCAACTTAAAACGTTCGACTGGGTCTATGTCGATTGATGTACCTAGGCTATTCGCGATTGCCATTGCCTCCTTCATTATTCCAATAGCAAGGGCATGCGTTTCATCGTTTTGCTGTAATTCATCAGTAGTACTATGTGTTAAACAACTAATAGAACCAGTGGCCATATTACTCATCAACTTGTCCCACACAGTATAGCGAATGTCGTTAGAAAGCGGGCCCATATCGGCTTCATGAAAGACATCATGAATTTTTTTTAGACGAACTGATTTTGAACCTGTTGGCTCACCAATTTGTAGCCAATTGCGGCCCGGGCTTGTATTTCTTACAACACCTGGGCTTTCTAAAGTATTGGCAGAATATACTACGCCGCCAATAGCACGGTGAACACCAAGTTCGTCCCAAAGGCGGCCTCCTGGATCTAAGCTCTCGACCCTACGCTCCTTTGAAGGTTTATCAAGGCCATAAAAATACCACCACGGAATGCCGTTTTGCGCATAAATAATCGGTGTCTCAGGGCCCAAAAGTTCCTTCATTTGGTCTACAATATCACTTAATGAATAACTTTTGACCGTGACAATAATAAGGTCTTGCAATCCAAGTGAAGCCGGGTCATCGCTTGCATTTACCTTTGCGTGCAACGTTTCTTGATTAACTCTGTGCAACGTAATGCCGTTATCACGTATTGCATCGAGTTGTTTGCCACGTGCAATGCAAGAAACATCGACACCAATTGCCGAAAGACGAGCGGCAAAGTGGCTCCCTATAGCGCCAGCTCCAAAAATGCAAACTTTCATGAGAAAAACATTTCCATGGACCTCATTCTAAGATTGGCTTAGGGGTACCTATTTGGTTTCACACAGCCACCCCATAATAGTTGTTTGCGATCATGCATTCCAGCGTCTAATGTAAGCTGAATCGACCATATTTGCCCCACGATCGTAGATCAATCAACTTGTCATGTCTGATTAATTCAGGCAAATTCATGGCTCAGGTTACTGCGGGGAAAGCAGTGAGGAGTTCTTTGTATCACCATGCCCAATTTGTTAGCCTGAAAATACTAATATATAAAAATTTTACCTATCAAATTCTTTACCGTTCTTTGCTGCATTGGCGGCGTACCATAGTCACTTTTTCACAGCCTAAGTAATATAATATCTTTAACACCAGTGAGAAAAAATTGCGCTATTTGCACACAATGATAAGGGTTTCAAACCTTGAGGAGTCACTGATTTTTTTTCAGACACTTGGACTCAAGGAAATAAGGCGACGTGATAGCGAGAAAGGTAGATACACAAATGTGCATTTAGCTGCAAAAGATGACATTGCATCGGCAGAGGCTGTTCGATCCCCCACTTTGGAACTCACGTATAATTGGGACCCCGAGGAATATAGGGGTGGTCGAAATTTTGGACACCTTGCCTTCGAGGTTGAAGATATTTATGCCATATGTAAAACACTCATAGAAATAGGCGTGGTTATCAATCGTCCACCTCGTGACGGTCATATGGCTTTCGTGAGAACTCCTGACGGAGTATCCATAGAATTGCTACAAAAAGGGGAAAGTTTACCTAAACAAGAACCTTGGGCGTCAATGCAAAACTCTGGAGAATGGTAAATGAAATATCTTCACACCATGATAAGAGTTACGAACCTTGAGGATTCCATAAATTTTTTTACCTCGAACTTGGGCATGACCGAAACCCGTCGTATTGAGAGTGAGACCGGCCGATTTACATTAGTTTTTTTGGCGGCTTCCGAAGATCTTGGAAATGCAAAATTAAATGATTCTCCCGTACTCGAGCTCACTTGGAATTGGGATCCTGAAGAATATGATGGTGGTCGCAATTTTGGACACCTTGCATATTCGGTAGATGACATTTATTTGACTTGCCAAAAGCTTCTAGACAATGGAGTCACAATCAATCGACCACCAAGAGATGGAAAAATGGCTTTCATCCGATCACCAGATGGCATTTCTATAGAATTATTGCAAAAAGGTGAAAGTTTGCCAAAACAAGAACCATGGTCTTCAATGGACAACATAGGGGTTTGGTGATTTTGTCAGTGCACCTAAATTTTTTAAACGATCACATCGCCTTGCTTCAATACAAACCCGCGGCTAAAGTAAAGATAAATAGACGAATGGGAGTCTGTGAATGGTTGATTTAACTGGCATTTCACCACGCCAACAGTACTTGGATTACCTTAAAAAAGGCGAACTTGCATATCAGATTTGTAGTGAGAGCGGTCAGGTGGTTTTTTATCCTCGCGTTGTCGCGCCGATAAGCGGCAATACAGATCTGGAATGGAAAGTAAGTAAAGGTCTCGGAACAGTCTATTCAACAACAACGGTGTGTCCTCGTGGCAAAGAGCCCTACGATGTTTCGCTGATAGACATGGATGAAGGATTTCGACTTATGAGCCGCATTGAAACCGTGGATCCTATGGATGTCAAAATTGGCATGCGGGTGAAGGTTAAGGTGCATCAAGATGATAATGATAGCGATCCCTACCCAGTCTTCCAGCCTGTGGAGTAATAGAAAATGGATTTAAAAGGAAAAGTTTGTGTGGTGGGAGCGGCTGAGTCCGACTTGGGTAAAGTAGCAGAAAACACAAGCCACTTGGACTTGATTGGACAAGCAGCAATCCGTGCCCTTGATGATGCGGGGCTAACATTGCAAGATGTTGATGGTGTCTTCGCAGCCACCAGTCAATCACGTATGGTTGGTTTGGGCACTTGCGAATACCTCGGCATCAAACCTAATTTCATTGACTCCACACAAATCGGCGGTTCATCATTCATGTCTCATGTGAGCCATGCAGTTGCCGCCATAACAACCGGAAAATGTAAGGTGGCTCTGATTGTTTACGGCTCTACCCAACGTTCTATGAGCAGAGCTGCGACTAGCCAACGGGAGTTAGCTTGGTATGAGGACCCTTTTAAGCCGATGATGCCACCATCAGCGTATGCAATGTCGGCAGCACGCCATATGCATGAATTTGGCACCACTCGCGAGCAACTAGCCGAGATCGCCGTCGCTGCGCGGAAGTGGGCCATGATGAACCCTGTTGCCTACAATCGTGATCCACTTACCATTGACGATGTTTTAAACGCCCCCATGATAAGTTATCCATTCACCATTCGCGACTGCTGCCTCGTTACAGACGGTGGCGGAGCAATTGTTTTAACATCTGCTGACCGCGCTAAAGACTTAAAACAGCCCCCAGTATTTGTTTTGGGAACGGGCGAACAAATTGGGCATGCAAACATCAGCAGTATGGATGATATGACAACCACTGCTGCAGTTGAGTCAGGCAAAAAAGCCTTTGAAGCGGCTGGTGTCTCTAAAGGGGATATAGATGTATTAGCACTTTACGATGCATTTACTATTACAACACTTCTTTTTCTGGAAGATCTGGGCTTTTGTAAAAAGGGAGAGGGTGGGTCATTTGTTGAGAATGGACGAATTGCCCCCGGTGGAGATCTGCCCGTTAATACATCTGGCGGTGGCCTTTCATACTGTCATCCAGGTATGTATGGATTATTTCTACTCATTGAAGCTACGCGCCAAGTACGCGGCCAGTGCGGTGAACGTCAGGTTAAAGACGTTGATGTCGCGCTGGCTCACGGCAATGGCGGTGTCTTATCAAGCCAATGCACTGTAATTCTTGGCAATTCAAGTGCTGTTTGAATAAAATATTCTGGGCGCAGGTGGTCATAAAATTAATCATTATATCGATTTCTAAATCCTTTAAACGCGACAGGAATATTCTTCATTTCTTGGAGTAAGTCTGGGGGAATTTTGGGGTCCACGCCTGGTATTTGATTTATATATATCGTATCTGAAACACCATCGTAGCGCTCTCTAATAGATCCAACAATATCCTTGTGTGTCGCAGCAGCAACAAAAAGATTTACATGCTCATCAGAAAGTTCTCGGGCCATTTCCCCCCATCTCCCTTTCTTTGACATGCTATGCAGCTTCAATCCCAATTCCTGTTCACCATGGGCTGCCCAAACTGGTAGATATGTTCTGGTCGACCCATAGAATGCTAAACGTTCACGCACCCATTCAAACTGCTGCGCAACCGTTTTCTCGTCCGGGCCAGTAATTACATAACCCCCTCCCACTACTTCGAAGTTCTTTCGAGCCATTCCGCTCGCTTTCCAGCCCGCCTCAAGCTCTGGCAACAAAACATCTCGCATGTATTTACCTGTACAAAAAGAATGCAGCCGCACACCGTCAGCAATGCTGGCGGCAAGCCGTATCATCGCCGGTCCCACCGCCGCCAATGTAACAGGAACCATTGAATTGCCAGAAGGGTTTGGTGAGAAAACAGGTGTCATCAAATCAAACTGGTAATGGTCGCCCTGAAAATTAAGCTTCTCCCCTTTCTCCCAACAACGCCAGATAGCGCGTAATGACGCAACATATTCTCTCATTCGAGGGGCTGGAGCACTCCAAGGTACACTAAATCGGCGTTCATTATGTCCTTTAACTTGGCTACCGAGCCCAAGCACAAAACGGCCATTCGAGCTGGATTGCAGATCATTTGCCATCATCGCCGTAACCATCGGGCTTCTCGCAAATGCAACCGCTATACCAGTTGCTAGCTCTACGCGGTTTGTTGCATTTGCTACAGCTGCTAACGGCAAAAAGGGATCATGTGATAACTCAGAGGTTTTCAGTCCATCTACGCCTAATTCCTCATAATAAAGAGCACTTGCTTTAGCGGCACCCAGATTCTGTTGAGGCAAAAGTGCCATAACACGCATAGTAACACTCCAGCATTAAATACATTTGTTTAGGCTGCCGAATAACCTCTTAAGTTTCATGCAGCAATCATTTTTCCTTTATCAGCTGGGCTATATGCGCCCTAGCGTAATTAACCCTAATCGCCTGAATTGGAAACTGCTTCTTGGGCTCGAGTAGAAGTCTCAGCCGTGGGGGCTTGCATTATGCACACAGCAATTTCCAAAAGCTTTGTAATACCTGTTTTAACTATATTTTGCTCTCGACTTGAAAAGTAGACCAGTTATACACAGAATCATTAAATGGTCCACCTTGCTTCCAACCACCAGAAGGCACGATACTGTCGTGTACAAAAACTTGCTCTATTGCCAGCGATTTTTCAGAATTGGTTTGCATCCCATGGCTGGAGCCCCTACCCTCACCAATTGAAAATACTCGAAATTGCTCAACAGTCGCCTCATGCATTAATTACAGCACCAACCGGCGGCGGCAAAACGCTTGCGGGTTTTTTACCTACATTAATAGAGTTATCAAATGACCCCCAAGATAGTTTGCACACTCTTTATGTATCGCCGTTAAAGTCTCTGACAGTCGATATCCAACGGAACTTGGATGTGCCGATATCAGAAATGAGCCTTCCTATCTCGGTATCCGTAAGGACAGGAGATACAAAACAGATCGTTCGCCAACATCAACGGAAAAAACCGCCAAACATACTCCTCACCACTCCTGAAAGCCTTACTCTACTTCTTTCGTATCATGACGCTCCAATATTATTCAAAACTTTAAAAAGAGTAGTAATTGATGAAATTCATGTATTAGCGGGCACGAAAAGGGGTGACCAATTAGCGCTTGGCCTTTCTAGGATACAACAGCTAGCGCCTAAATGTCAGAGAATTGGGCTATCTGCTACAATCGCTCATCCTATTGCGTTATCAGCATGGTTAGCGCCACAAGGGCAGGCCAACTTGGTTAACCGCTTGGATGGCTCGTCTCGCGCGAAATTGAAGATTAATCTCCTTAAGAGCAAACAAAAGCTACCTTGGTATAGTCATTCGGCACTCCACACGATGGAAGAGATTTACCAAGAAGTAGAAAAAGCGCAAACTACTCTAATTTTCGTCAATACAAGAGCCCAAGCAGAAATTACATTTCAAGCATTATGGAGGGCAAATAAAAAGTGCCTCCCGATAGCGCTGCATCATGGGAGCTTAGCAAAGACATTACGACTTCGAGTAGAAAAGGAAATGGCGTTGGGCGGTCTAAAAGCAGTAGTTGCCACATCGTCACTAGACCTTGGGGTTGATTGGGCAGCTGTCGATCTTGTGATCCAGATTGGTGCACCAAAGGGTGTTAGCCGCTTAATCCAGCGTATTGGTCGAGCAGGCCACAGTCTTAATACACCAAGTCGCGCTTTTTTAGTGCCAACAAATCGATTTGAAGTTCTTGAATGCACGGCGGCTTTGGAAGCCGCGATTGAGGGGACGCTAGACGACGAGACTCCTCGGCCAGGCAGTTATGATGTGTTGGCCCAACATATGCTAGCAATGGCATGTTCCCGCAGTTTTGAAGCTCAAAAAATGTATAGCGAAATCACTACCGCCACACCTTACGCTCGCTTATCACGTGATATTTTTAACGATATCTTAGCTTTCATAGACCATGGAGGTTATGCACTTCGGACATACGAGCAATGGCGGCGCTTGAAAAACATCGAAAACCAGACGTATAAAATTGCTTCGCAAAAAGTAGCAAGACGCGTGCGAATGAATATTGGAACAATTGTGGATTCACAAATGTTGCAAGTTCGGGTTGGCAAACAAAAAATACTTGGAAAAATCGAGGAAAACTTTGTTCTTGGATTGCTACCCGGTGATACTTTTATGTTTGGCGGAAACGTATTGAAGTTCCAAGGGATCCGGAATACGACGGTGACTACATCCCTTGCCACTGGAGGTGAGCCAAAGGTCCCATCGTACCAGGGTGGAAGACTGCCACTTTCTACACATCTTGCTGATCGAGTGCGGTCTATCTTAGCGAATCCCCAAAACTGGTCAAAACTTCCCCATCAGGTTCGTGATTGGCTTGACATTCAGTCTCAGATGTCAGTATTGCCAAAGAGAGATGGTCTACTAGTTGAAACTTTCAAACGATCTGGCAAAGCGTTTTTAGTAGCTTACTGTTTTGAAGGCCGTAAGGCACACCAAACGCTTGGTATTCTTCTAACAAAACGAATGGAACGTTTGGGGCTTGGACCAATTGGCTTTGTTGGCACCGATTATAATATTGCGATTTGGAGCATACATCCAGTAACAGATATAAACGAACTATTCGACGAAGATATGCTAGGTGACGACCTTGAAGAATGGTTGGCTGACTCTTCACTTCTCCGCAGAACTTTCCGTGAAGTGGCGACGATCTCAGGCTTAATAGAACGCAATCATCCTGGAACATCCAAAACTGGCAGGCAAATGACAGTGAGTTCAGATTTAATATACGATACCCTTCGCCGCTATGAACCAAACCACATCATGCTAAAGGTGACACGAAGTGACGCCGCTCGCGGGCTCACAGATATCAAGCGTTTAGCTAAAATGCTTAAAAGAGTTGAAGGCAAGATTGTCCATCAGGAACTCTCACGCGCATCACCATTATCAGTGCCTATCTTGCTGGAAATTGGGCGGGAGACAGTTGGCGGCTCACATAAAGATATGCTCTTAGATGAGGCAGAAACCTCTTTGATATCAGAGGCGTTCGCTACAGAAGAAACTTCATGAGCAGTACTGAATTCCAATTTAATGGAGAACGAATGCTAGCTGATATTTCCGGCGCATTAATATGGCCGGAAAAAAACACTGTTGTCGTATCTGATTTGCATCTTGCGAAGGGAACTTCATTTGCTAGCAAGGGGATATTCTTACCTCCATATGACAGCATTGAGACGCTTTCAGTATTGAATAGCGTTTTAACACATTACGCCCCTGACCGAGTCATTTGCCTAGGCGATAGCTTTCATGATAACGAGGCATCAAGCCGTTTGGGGCCAGAAGAAAAAGACATTATTCGCCAATTCACCCGGTTATATGATTGGATTTGGATTACAGGCAATCATGACCCCACCCCAACACCCACTCTTGGCGGCAAGATTACCACGCAGACGAGTGTTGCCAATTTAATGTTCCGCCATATTACCATGGGCGGGGGGACCAAAGGCGAAATATCTGGCCACTTCCACCCAAAAGCAAAAATTAAAATAAAAGGGAAAAAATTGAGTGCCCGCTGTTTCATCTCAGATGGAACGGATAGGCTTATAATGCCTGCTTTTGGAACGTATACGGGAGGGCTTGACATCTCTCATCCAACTATCAAAGCTTTGTTTAGTGATAATTATATGGTTTTGATTCTCGGCCAGCGCAAAGTTTTCACTTTCCCAAAAACTGTGCTTAAAAACTATGAACGATAATTGATTGCATTTGCTTGGGCAGCTAGACTACAGGATGCATTATTTAAAGGACCCTCAAGCAATTTATCGCCGCTCTTTTGCTATTCTCACCTCTGAAACTAACTTTTCAGGTCTTCCCCAAGACTCAATCCGTATAGCACAGCGGCTAGTTCATGCCTGCGGTATGCCCGAAATCACCGACGACCTGAGAGCAACAGAAAACATAGCGCAAGCAGCTAGCTTAGCACTTTCCTCAGGGAAACCTATTTTCGCTGATTGCAGCATGGTTAAGAGTGGAATAATGACTGATAAACTAACTCACAAGAACAAGGTCATTTGCACCTTACCCACCACCCCGCCAAAAAAAAATATGACCAGATCCGCAGCCGCCGTTGACGCATGGAGACCCGACCTGCACGGTTCGATAATTGCGATCGGGAATGCTCCAACGGCCTTATTTAGGTTATTAGAAATTCTGCAAGAAGGGGGACCACGGCCAGCTGCTATATTCGGGTTTCCAGTTGGGTTTGTGGGAGCCGCGGAGGCAAAGGAGGCTCTTTCTACTATTGAACATGGCATTCCATTTATGACACTAAAGGGTCGGCGAGGGGGCAGCGCCATGGCAGCTGCCGCTGTAAATACAATAATTTTGGACACACAATGACGAATCAATGGTTATCCATTATAGGGATTGGAGAGGAAGGTTATGAGTCCCTTTCATCCGCTGCTCGCCTAATTGTTGATAATGCCGACATAATTTTCGGCGGTCATAGACACCTCGCAATGGTCCCTAAAGGGAAAAAAACATTCTTACCATGGAAAAGACCTCTACATTCTTCAATGGACGATCTTATTCGATATCGTGACCAACAAGTTTGTGTTTTAGCAACCGGAGATCCATTTTGTTATGGCGTGGGAAACCTAATAACAAAATGGGTGTCAATTGACGAAATCAATGTAATACCTGCACCATCAGCATTTAGCCTGGCCACTGCCCGTACTGGTTGGGTTTTTGAAGAGATTGACTTTATTACCCTTCATGGACGCAACGACGCTTTACTTGAAGTTGTGATACAGCCAAAGGCCAAACTTTTAATTCTTGCCCATAACGGGTCAACGCCTTCTATGGTCGCCAAAAAACTTGTCAAAAGAGGCTTCGGAGAGAGCAATATAACTGTTTTTGAGCGCATGGGAAACCCGGCGGAACGCACTGTTCATGGAAAAGCTAATGATTGGCTGGAGATTGACTTTGATCCATTACATACAATTGCGGTTGAATGTATTGCGGAACCGTTGCACACCCAACAATCGCGACTCTCGTGCCTTGCTGATGATGCTTTTTCTCATGATGGTAAAATTACGAAAGAGGACATTAGGTCGATTTCTATTACTGCTTTAATGCCGGCACCAGGACAACTTCTTTGGGATGTAGGGGCTGGTTGTGGATCTATTGGCATCGAATGGATGCGGCGCGACAAACGGTCACGTGCCGTCGCAATAGAATGCCAAGAGAAACGCCTACGATTTATAGCTAAGAATGCCGTCATGCTTGGCACACCAGATCTGAAAATAATAAATGGTCGAGCACCCAAAGCCCTGGAAAAACTTGAAACTCCGGACGCAATCTTTATTGGAGGCGGCCTATCCAACGTCGGAGTATTCGAAGCCTGTTGGCAAGCGCTTAGGATTGGCGGTCGATTAGTGGTTAACGCTGTAACCACTGAAAGCGAGGTAATGTTAATCAAGCTACACCAAAACTTTGGAGGTGACCTGACGCGTATTACCATTTCGAAAACCTACCCATTGGGCAAACATACCGGTTGGAAAACACTCATGCCGACACTGCAATGGCGTGTGACTAAAGGCCGTATGGCTATTACACAATGACGGGTATTTTGTATGGTGTAGGGGTTGGCCCAGGCGATCCGGATTTGTTAACCATCAGCGCAATTCGCTGCATAGAACGGTCTTCTGTTATTGCCTATCCATGCCTTGAAGGCACACCGAGTTTCGCTAGGGGTGTAGTGTCTGATTATATCAAAGAGTCACAAGAGGAAATATCCATAGCTATCCCGATGAAGCGAGAGTACGAACCGGCCCAGCAAGCTTATGACCATGCCGCTAAAACGCTACTTGAACGTTTGCGAGAGGGAAAAGATGTAGCAGTCCTTTGTGAAGGGGATCCATTTTTCTATGGCTCATTTCAATATTTGTTTTTTCGCCTAGCCAAAAAATGTTCAATAAAAGTGGTGCCGGGGATCTCTTCGTTAATGTCCTGTTCTACATCATTGAGGCAGCCTCTTTCGGCCCGAAATGACGTTCTTAGCATTCTGCCAGCTCCTTTGCCGGACACAGCCTTAAAAGCGTGCCTACAGGTTGCTGATACTGCGGCCATTATTAAAATAGGGAGACACTTTTCCCGAATAAGAAATTTACTAGAAACTATGAACCTAGAGAAAAAATCATACTATATCGAACGGTCAACACTACCGAATGAGAAAATAAAGAATTTGGACAATGTTGATCCATTAGAAGTGCCATACTTTTCGATGATACTTGTTAAAAGGCGAGGAGAAATATGACGTGCCGGCTAGAAAAGGGACCAGCCATTGTAGTGATAAGTGGCTCAGCCTTACCGGTCGCTCGCAAGTTGGCAAACTCATTACCAGAGAGTGAAATACACGGATTATTGGGGCGCATTAACGATGCAGATGTGCTTTTTGAAAATACCAGTTCCCACTTACAAGTATTATTCCAAAGGACCCAGCCAATTATTGGTTTATGCGGAAGCGGAATACTCATACGTGCTTTAGCACCACTATTAGTTCAAAAGTCATCAGAACCGCCAGTTATCGCTGTAGCACAAGATGGAAGTATTGCGGTTCCATTACTTGGCAGTCATCGCGGGGGGAACCGAATAGCAACAGAAATATCCAACATTCTTAATTCTACGATTGCGATTACTACTGCTAGTGAAGCTCAATTCGGAGTCGCTCTTGACGACCCCCCACCCGGCTATCATCTTCAAAACCAGCACGATTTAAAGCACTTCACTGCACAAATGCTGTCTGGGTCTCAAATCCAACCAGCAAACTTGCCACGCTGGATTACGGCAGCCAATCCTCCTTTGTCGAAATCTGGAACATTGCAAATCATCTCAGGGATCGAAAAAAAGTCCGGCGGTCCCAATCAATTGATTTTCACGGAGGAGGTATTAGCACTTGGTGTTGGTTGCGAACGCAATTGCGATCCTGGAGAGCTTCAATCTCTAATAGAAAGGACATTCAATGAAGCTAATATTTCCCTGAGTGCGATTGCCGTAATAGTATCCTTGGATTTGAAATGTGATGAACCGGCTATTTTAAAGCTTGGCACCACCTTGGATCGTCCGGTTCGTTTCTTTAACGCCACACGACTTGAATCTGAAAAAGGACGTATCCGTAATCCTTCAGACACAGTCTTCCAGGCAGTAGGTTGTCACGGGGTTGCGGAAGCAGCGGCACTGACCGCTGCTGGTTCGAAAAGTGACCTATTTATAGAAAAACAAAAATCTGACAGAGCGACATGTGCAATAGCAAGGTCGATCAACCCTATTGATGCAACGGGTCTAGGCAGAGCGAGAGGCCAGCTTGCGATTGTTGGTTTAGGACCTGGTGGCACAGGTTGGCGAACATTGGAGGCAGAAACACTGCTGGCTCAATCAACTGACATCGTAGGTTACGGTGGGTATTTGGATCAATTAAGCCCCACAATGAAAACTAAAACTCTTCATGGGTTTCCGTTGGGGAAAGAGATAGAACGTGTCCAAGCAGCTCTCGATCTCGCTGCAGAGGGCAGGATAGTCTCGCTAGTTTCATCTGGTGATCCAGGCATCTATGCCATGGGTGCTTTAGTTTTTGAGACAATACATAAAATTGCGAAACCCGAGTGGCGATGGGTAGATATAAGGGTCTCTCCAGGCATTTCGGCTCTGCAAGCAGCAGCAGGTCGTATTGGAGCACCGCTTGGGAATGATTTTTGCGCTATTTCGCTTTCTAATTTACTTACACCAAGTTGCCAAATTAAAAAACGGTTAAAAGCAGCGGCATCTTCTGACTTTGTAATTGCACTTTACAATCCAGCTTCAAATAAGCGTAGATCTCTTTTAAAAAGTGCGATCAAGATACTATCGAAATATCGATCTTTAGATACTCCGTTAGTTATTGCACGGCAATTGGGACGACCAGAAGAAACAATCCATATCTCAACGCTCAAAATGATCGACCCCAGTAAAATAGATATGTTTACGGTCATACTAATCGGGTCCAATCAAACATGTAGATTGGACAATGGATGCGGCCCAGAACGGGTATATACGCCTCGTGGCTATGTAACAAAATTTAAGGAAAATTTATCTAAATCATGAAAGTACATTTCATAGGCGCCGGGCCTGGCGACCCAGACCTCATAACAGTGCGCGGAAAGAAATATATTATGCAGTCACCTATCTGCTTATATGCGGGGTCTTTAGTGCCGAAAGCTCTTATAAGTAATGCACCGGCTAATGCGGAGGTTTTTGATACCGCCTCAATGACGTTAGACGAAATAATAGAAATAATGGCCAATGCCTATGACCGTGATCTCAGCGTTGCTCGAATACATTCCGGGGATCCTTCATTATATGGGGCGATTGGAGAACAAATGCGACAATTAAGTGAACGTGGTATCCCATTTGATGTAACACCTGGGGTTCCAGCATATGCAGCTGCCGCAGCAGCTTTAGAAACAGAGCTCACTCTTCCTGGGATCAGCCAGTCCCTGATCTTGACGCGCACCGCCATGCAGTCCAGCGAAATGCCATCAAATGAAACACTAGCAAATTTCGGGCGCACAAAGGCAACTTTGGCAATACACCTTTCAATCAGAAACTTAAAAAAAATTCGAACCGAACTCGAACCTTTTTATGGGGCTGACTGCCCGGCTGCCATAGTCTACCAAGCAAGTTGGCCAAAGCAGAAAATATTGCGCGGCACACTTGCCACACTGGCCAAACAAGCACGAGCCGCCAAAATCACCCGCACAGCCTTAATCCTTATTGGCCCTGTACTTGATACTAAAAATTTCAATGACAGCGCACTTTATAATCCTCACCACGCTCATATTTTGCGTCCAAAAAAGTCCTAATTGATTTGCCCTCTTAACCATTCAGAGGCTTCTCTGAGCGAATAGCAAATGACAATTTCCAAATTTAATTTTGGCGGACTAACCATTATCACCGGCAGACCAAGCCGACGAGCAGCTATAATTTTCCCATAGCTGGATTGCCCGCCGCTATTTTTTGATACCAACAGGTCAACCCGATAAGCCCGCATCAAATCGATTTCTTCCCCTACCGAGAATGGCCCTCTCCCCGCTATAAACTTACCTTTGCTTAACTCAAGTTGTTTTGTTGGCATGTCGATGACCCGGACTAATGTCCATATATCATTACGTTTGAAATATGGCTCAAGCTCTTGCCGCCCAGTGGTGACGAATACTCGTGCACCAACCGGTATAGAATCTGCAGCTTGCGCTATACTTTCAACGTTGTCCCAATCATCACCAGTTTCAGCTACCCATGGTTCTCGGGTAAGCCTCACTAGGGGTACTTTTGCGCTTTTACATGCAGAAATAGCATTCTTAGTTATTTGACTGGCAAAGGGATGGGTCGCATCAAACACCGCAAAAATTTCTTCTGATATAAGATATCTCACCAATCCTTCAACACCACCAAAACCTCCTTGGCGCAGAAGCCCTTGCACAACCTTTGGCCCACGGGTGCGTCCAGCAAGCGAAGTAATCGGAATTAAAATTGGGTCTTCACTAAGTTTTTTAGCTAATGCGCCCCCTTCCGACGTGCCACCAAGAATTAATACTTTATACACTATACATTGGATTGCCCTACCAAGGCCCCCCCCCGATCAAAGACACGGACGTCTAATTTAATGCGACTATCTTCTAGAACACGGAGTGCTGTCTCTGCAGCACGATTAGCAACCCAATTACCAATTGAAATATTATACCGTTGTGACAGCTGTAGCACACGTCCCGCGCTTCTTGCATTTCGGACTTTATCAATTAGCTCTGAACTGGCCCCCAATGCATCGGCCGAACTCGCTAGCCACTCAAAATCTACTTGGCTACGGCCAGAATGTAAGTCCAGAAATCCTTGGGCAAGCTTTGTTATTTTAGCAAATCCACCAGCGATTGTTACTCGGGCAACCGGATTATGGCGAAGATATTTTAACATACCACCCACAAAATCACCCATATCGACAAGAGCGTACACTGGAAGGCTATAGATCTCCTTAATAGCCGACTCTGAGGTCTTACCGGTAGATCCAGCTATATGTTGCAACCCGTTAGCGCGTGCAACATCAATGCCTCGATGAATTGAGTGTATCCAAGCTGAACAAGAAAATGGTCTTACTACTCCAGTGGTGCCTAAAATCGACAAGCCTCCCGTAATGCCGAGCCTAGAATTCCATGTCTTTTCCGCAAGCACCTCTCCTCCCGGAATGGCAATTTCAACTTCTACTCCACCGGCATGAGAATACTGATCCGCAAGCTTACGTATTGCAGAGCAAATCATTTCGCGCGGTTTAGGGTTGATAGCAGGCTCCCCGACAGGTAATGGTAATCCGGGCAAACTTACTCTACCAATACCTTGTCCACCTACGAACTTTACTTCATTGTCTTTTATTAAGCGCACAGCTGCGATCACCAAAACACCATGAGTTACATCCGGATCATCACCTGCATCCTTAATAATACCTGCTTTCGCTACTCCGCCGACATGGTTTTCGAGTGCAAGTGGGAATGATGGAGTTTCTCCTTGAGGCAACGAAATTTTTACCGGATCTGGAAACGTACCAGTTAAAAGTGCTGTATATGCAGCCTGTGTGGCGGCCAGTGCGCATGCTCCCGTGGTCCAACCCCTCTTCAAGGTGTTTTTATTTTTTATCAGAATGTCTTCCATATAATTTTCCTACAACCGAAACTATAACGAAACTAGTTTAGAGCTATGACCGACTTTCCTTTCAAACTTCCACCATTCGACCCCGGCACCGTGTGGCTGGCGGGGGCCGGCCCGGGAGATCCGGGTCTTATAAGCGTTCTAGCATGGCACGCTCTTTGCCATGCAGATACCATTGTTTACGATGCCCTTGTTACCAAGGTTATACTAAAAGGTGCACCCAATCATGCTGAATTAATTTACGCAGGAAAACGTGGGGGTAAACCGTCTCATATCCAAGAGGATATTTCGAACCGACTCGTGCAATTAGCAGGTGAAGGGAAACGTGTTTTGCGGTTGAAAGGGGGAGATCCATTTGTATTCGGTCGGGGTGGCGAGGAAGCGCAAGCTTTAGTGAGAGCAAAGATTCCGTTCCGTATTGTTCCTGGTATCAGCTCTGGCATTGGTGGATTAGCCTACGCTGGAATACCACTCACTCATCGCGCTAAAAGCAGAGTTGTTACGTTTTTGACCGGTCACAATGCAAATACAATCACCTCAACCTCTGTAGATTGGCAAGCGGTTGCGGAAGGGTCACAGGTTTTAGTATTTTATATGTCACTGAAAAATATAGCCGAGATTTCGAAACTTCTCATGGATGCTGGCCGCTCTCGAAAAGAGCCAGTGGCGTTTGTCAGTAGGGCCACCCTGCCAGACCAAAAGGTAGTAGTAACAACACTACAAGATGCGGCACGCGACAGCAAAATGATCCTTACCCCAGCCCTTGTTGTTGTCGGTGAAACTGTTAATTTTTACGAAGAACTCGATTGGCTTCAGATTTAAGCTAAACGGTGTTAACAAAGATATGGTAATTAGTATTTATTGGCCCCCTCCGGTGAACTCATCAACCATTGCAAGCCCCTCTATCAAGGTAATAGTTTTAATAATGTTGAATGGCCCAAAAAAAAACCTCACTTTAGCGTCGTAAATTTAAAGCTTAATTACTCTTAATGATTTCCAAAATCCTAATGATTAAATTTTTTGAATACTTTCCAGATAATCTGCCTTAGATACTTTGTCCCAATCTTTGAGTGGTTGGTCAATTGACGACTCAACTGCGTTCTACACCACGATTCTTTTTTGCAACGTCCAATGTAGAGCTTGGAAAGAGCGATTTCGTTACCCTTCATGGCCGGATGATTAGGCCTAGCTTGAGTGTCCCTGCATGCAGAACCGCTGACTTCAGTTTTAACTCTTTACAATGATTGTTCCACCTAAACTACACTAAATCTATTATTGAGTTGCATGCATAGATGAGAATACGACACACATTAAACTCAACTGACCTATTCAAACAAGCCAATGGTCACCCAATAAAAATATTGAAAAGGTGTCAGAAAAATTATTGTAGCCATTGTTGTAAAAAACATACTTTTAACAGCATCAACAATCCGTACGCCACCAATGATTATCGCAATCGCGGCAGGCGGAGCAGCGTACGGAAGTAACACTAGGGACTGCCCAGTCAATTCTGCCATAAGCACCGTCAGCAGAGGTATTCCTGTAGCATCTGCAAGAGCTTCGGCCAGTGGGACCGTAAGTGCCGGCGCACCCGGTGCTGTCATTGCCATGGAGGAGAAAAGTCCAATCCCTAAGATAAGCACAAAGTTAATGGCATTCCGCTCCTTTTCAAACTGAAGCAGTTCTATCACATAACTGGAAAGCCATGCATCAAGACCGGAATTAGATAATATTGCACCAAGGCTTAAGATGCCGGCGATGTAGAATACAGGGCCAAAATTTATTTTATGACGAAATGCGTCCTCATCGAGCATACCTGAACACGGCATAAGAATAATAATCGCAGCGGCTAATGCTATCCAACCAGGCGCAATACCATGCCAAAAGTCGGTTACCCAAAACCCCAATGTAATTGCCAACAACCATAACAGCCGGAGGCCCTGCGCGCCAAGTGGTTTTATCGATACTTTATGTTGTATGATCTTAGCGTCTGACTTGAAAAGAAAATACAAGACAATACCACACACCGCACCTCGCAGAAGACCCATCACAGGAAAATGGATCAAAAAATGCTCCCCATAATTAGGTGCTACTCCGTATATCGTTTCAATAGCAGCGGTATGCACAACAACCGGAAGATTAGCGGGTAATAAACACCAACTCGGAAGAAAACTACCAACTCCCACTGTCATTGCGATGCCATTTGCCCCTCGACTACCCATCTGAAATCCCATGCGCCTTGCTAACGTCAATGCAATGGGCATCAGCAAAAGTATCCGTGGAATAGTCGAAGGTATAATGATTGCAAGTACAAAACTTAATGACATTAAGGCTGCAATCGTCCCGCCATAACCAAGCTTAATCCGCTGAAGAATAGTGTCCACGATACGCTTATCCAGCGCAGTATTGGAGATAGCCGCTCCTATGATAAGGCCTCCGAATATCAACCAAGTGCCCCCTGATCCAAAGCCAGAAAATGCTGTGGAGGGGGGCGCAACTGATAAAAGGACCGCTCCCAACATCAGAATAAGAGCAGTCACGTGTTCCGGTAATTTATGTGTGCTCCAAAAGGTAATTGCCACAACCAAAAGTGCAGCTGCATGATAGTGTGAAGGGTCATCATCAATGGCGTAGGGCCAGTAGACGATATACGCTGCGATCGCTAGTGCGATACTAATTAATATATTTGTTGGTTTTTTAAAAGATACGGGCACTTTTAAGCCCCACCCATTTTAGAATTTAATTCCAGTTTTGGACTCCCATAATCTTCCCACTTCTGATTGATCAGGATCAAAACCAATTTTATCTCTTGCCTGCTCCCAGAGCCGCAATGTTTCTTTTGCAATTGGTGCAAAAGCACCCAGTGCTTCGGCACTTTCAACCGCAATTTTTATATCTTTAGCGATTAGCCCGATTGGCATCCCTGTTGCGTACTTCCCACTCAAAATATGCCCTTCAATTTTTTTCTCGATAGGATTGTTTCGTCCGGTACACGCACTTTTGAGTGCACTAATTGCAACCCCCGGCTCTAGTCCAAATTTAAGCGCTACTGACATGGCCTCAATCCCAGTTATCAATGCTGCAGCATTCACAAAATTATTGAGAGCTTTCATAGTATGAGCCCCACCTAATATTCCACAATCACTAATCTCCGAGCCCATCGCTTCTAAAAGCGACATAGCACGATTTTTATTTTTTTGCGATCCACCTACGGTGATAAGCAAAGAACCGTTATTTGCAAAAACAACACCTCCAGCGACGGGGGCATCTATCAATCCAATACCCCGCGTTATCAATACCTCATTTAATGCCAGAGTATCAGCCGGGTTCGATGTGCTCATATCGATGACAAGTTTTCCTTCACTCATGCCATCAGCAATACCTTTTTCATTACTATCACCAAGAATTACGGCACGCACAATATCACTTGTCGGCAACATCGTTATAACAGCGTCAACGGATTGGCCAAGCTCCACCAAATTTTCAGTGCTATTACAATGATGGGCCTTTACAAAAGTCTCTACCACATCCGCTCTCTTATCCATGACTGTAAGGTCAAAACCAGCATTCACTAGATGACGAGCCATAGGATTACCCATATTACCGATCCCGACAAAGCCAACTTTTTTGATGTTCACCATCACATTCCTTTCTTTTTATCCATGCCTTAAAAAAACTGGACCACCCTTGATGAAAGTCCGAATTAGGTTGCGACGCTGTGGTAGTTTGTAATCACCGATTGCCATGTGATGAGCACTTGCGATATCCCACATCAAGAGATCACCCACCTGCCATTTATGGCGGTATACTTTTTCGGGTTGGGTGACATGCTTTTGGAGACTTTGGATGATAGGCAGGGAAACTTTGTCTGAGAGGCCTTCAATACGGAAGGTATTTACTTTATTGGCATAGATTGTTTTCCGACCAGTATTTGGGTGTGTTCTGAAAATCGGCTGCCAAATATCCGGCGTTTTAGCCTTTTGCTCATCCGTCATTGGCAACCGTGGATGATCGTGTAGACGTTGGATACGTTTTTCTTCTTGGCGACGATTATATTGCATCGAGCATATTTTGTTCTCTAGTCTATTCCGCGAATCTTTATCTAAGGTGTCATAGGCATCAGAAACGCTAGCAAAGAGAGTATAACCTAATAAATAACCATCATCATCATGTGGAATTTCTATCGCGTATAAAATGGCCATTCTTGCCGGCTCTCGCATAAAGCACAGGTCTAAATGCCAATCATCGCCAGCATAGGCAGATCCAATAGTTTTATTGCCTTCCTTTATATTGGATAAGACATAGACCTCAGGATAGCCAAGCATTGCGTATTCATGGCGAACATGACCCTGTAACTCGCCAAATCTCCGCGAGAAAGTCACGAGGTCGGATGTTTGCAAGTCCTGATTTCGCATAAATAATGCGTCCCCGTGATCAAACCATCTTTCAAGCTGGTCGAATTGAATATCCGATATTTCTTTAACGTCCAATCCTTGAACTTCATGAACAAAGCTATTGGCGGCTGTCCGAATTTGAAAAGCTATACTTTTCTTATTCGCCTTTTACATTTTATCTCCCCCTTAACTCGATATCGTGAGTAGCATGACTGCGACTGCGGATATAAGGTTGACGCTACGTCGCCTTTGGCGGGGTAAACTTGCGAGCCGATGAATAGCGAAAGAATAATATGTATCCTTAACCGGTGTCTCTCGCTATAATAAACAACAATTCCAACCTTGAGAACTTTTACCCTGAAGATATAGCTTAGCTTTATCCTACATATGGTCCCCTTTATCTTAAGCGGAATACCGCGGACGACGATTTAATCCAGCCCGATAAGTGCTTATATCTGGGTCTCTGGATGCTAAATTTACAGACAATTATTTGATGGCCATTGAAATCTAGTTTCCCTAGATTTTTGCTATGCCATGTTTGCTGCCAAGCCTGCTTCATGACGCTTACGTTGCTCATGAAAATTTTCAAGAAATACTGCATGAGATGCGGCATGCCGACGTGTTTCCTCAGGACCAAAATCTACTACCGGACGGGGCTGTAAGTCGAAGTTTCCGTATTCATCTGATCCACGAACAAGAGTTGCTGGCATTCGGAACGATCCAGTATTACTCGTTCGCGTAGAAATATAGCTTAACGCCAAGCCAATGCGCGGACGATTTGACTTGTTTGGTGCCGATTGATGTAACGTACAAGTATGATGCAAGGAAAATTGACCCGCTTTCAAAATAGCACAATCAGTATCAGATTTGTCAAACCATTCGACAGTCATTTGACCCGCAGTATTAACACTATTCTCTACTACATTGCTTTCTTGCAACAGCTGTCCACGAATATGACTGCCGCGAGCAAATTCTGCCGGACCACTCTCTGAGTCTACGTCCGATAGGGCTACCCATGCAGTCACGTGATCAAAAGGTCTAAGACCAAAATAAGTAGAATCCTGATGCCATGCTGTGATACCAAGCGATTTAGGCGGCTTAATAAATGCACGGCAGGTATAAAGGATAATGTTTGGCCCCATTAAACTCTCTATCACATCCAAAATTGCAGGATGCCTTATCAAATCATCAGTCCAACGGCATAAAGTGTGCAGATTATGCCGGAATTTTCCATCTGCATCTGCGAGGGGAACTCCAATGTGCTCCTCAGTCATCGCCAGACCTTCGCGAAACTGGCTGACCTCTGTCTCACTTAAAGCATCCAGTGGATAGTAGAACCCATCTGCGCGAAACTGACTAATCTGTTCTGCCGTCAATCCTGACATGTCAATACCCGTTGGTGTTTGGAAGAATATTATTCCAGTTAATCAATCCGTAACTACAAAATATAAATAAAATTATGATCTTATTCGAAAAAGAATTTTAAAAATCACATAGGCAATGACCAAACAACGGCCCGAAGTCACTTCAATCGAAATCGGTAATGTGTGTCCCTGTAACTATGCATCAATTTTTGCCCAGCTATCTGGTTCAGCAGTCATAATCTCCTTACGTGGTAAACCAGGACGACGGTCAATATAAATAGTGCCTTCTTTCATCACCATCTGCATCTTCTCACGATCTTGCAATACTTTGATATTTTCAAGAGGGTTTCCATCAACGACTAGCACATCAGCCAGTTTGCCTTTTTCTAGCGTGCCAAGTTGGTTGCCAACGCCAATGGCATTCGCTGCATTACGAGTAGCAGTAAGTAATGCATCCATCGGGCTCATCCCAAGGTCCACATAAACCTCTAATTCTTGAGCGTTGGTTCCGAACCCTGGCTCAAAACCCATATCGGTACCCATAGCTATATCTATTCCAAGCTTATGCGCTTTTTGAAACGTCTCATAGCAGTACGGCTGTATTTGCTTCATCTTATCGAGTGTGAACTGCGGGGTTCCAATATCACGACGAATATCAATAGCGTGATCCGTGCGGTGAAGCAGTGTCGGTACCATTGGCTTTCCAGCGCTTTTGATCAATTCAAGTGTTTCATCAGTATGAAACACCATATGTTCTATCGTATCAACGCCAGCTTTTACTGCATTTTTTTGGCTTTCAGGCGTGAAACAATGACACGCACACGGCTTAAGGAGTGCATGAGCCTCATCAACTATGGCCTCAAGCTCTTCGTATGTCATGTTGCGTACATCAGGCTCTTCATCGTCCGTGCCGCCGCCACCGGAGTGACACGCTTTAATAACGTCAGCGCCCTGACGCACAGCTAGACGGGCCTGGCGACGGAGCTCCCATGGTCCATCACCAGTGGAGGCATCATGACGCAAGGCTGCTTTAGGAAGAATGAGTTCCAAATGCGAACAAGTCATAATAGTAAATCCAGAGACCTTCATGCGCGGACCGTCCAAACAACCTGCATTGATTATGTCACGAACGGCGCAAGTTTCTTGTGTCATCAAACCGCGTGAAGATATCAGGCCCATATCGCGCAACGTAGTAAACCCCATTTCAAAGCAAAGCTGGGCATGAAACAACATGTACATTTGCTGTTGTTGCGGCGTTACCTCCCACTGGGCGACGCGATAGTTTTTAAATGTACGGTTGTTGAACATACCTACATGAAGGTGAATATCCATCATACCAGGCATGACCGTTTTGCCGGATGCATCAATAATATTAGCGCCAGCAGGAATCTCTACACTTTTTTCAGGCCCTACAGCGCTAATTTCCTTATCATCGATAACAACAACGCCATTCTCGATCGGATTGGCCCCAGTGCAATCGATAATGCGACCAGCCTTGATTGCCTTAACGGACATATTTACATTCCTCCATTGTTTCGGTTAGATTTTATCCTGATGTGTACAAAAACTAATGCTGTGGCAAATATAAACGGTTATTTATGCTGCCAGTCCGATTAGTAAAAAAAAAGCTGTACAATTCACTTCGGTTTAAAATACCCAATACAGAAAACACAAAAAATAAAATACGATCTTAAATATTTAAATGTAAAAGATAAAGTATATTTGAAATTTAAAAAGAATAATTTATTATTATTAATATTTATAGAATAATATTACCATTGAAAGAAAATGATGGTATTTTTTATTAAAAAGGCTTTTTCAGTTACTGTTTTTTTGCTTACCGATCAACTTAAGCTCGGTGTTTAGTTTATAGTAACTTTTGTATTCCTCAGCCAACATTCTATCCAGCGCCTTCCCTGTCACCCATGTTGATGTCATGTTGTATCTTTTCTCATACTTTTTAAAAACAGCGGACTTTCTAACTTTATTCATAATACTGATATAAAAATTAATTACGTCATCCGGAACACCTCCTGACAACCACCAGCCTCGATACTGTTCCAAAACTGGAAAATTATACCCACTTTCCTTGAAAGTAGGAACTTTCGGATACGTACCCAACTTTTTGGAAGCAGCAATGATGCGCAGTTTCCCAGCTTTAACAAATTTGTCAATTTGAACTGGATTATGCATGCTATAAGCAATGTGCCCACCCAATAATTCAAGCATTCCCTGCCTTTTGTAGGCCACATATGTTTGTTCGAATCCTGCCTTACGCGCCCACATTTCACCCACCAACGAAGCCACGTTTCCATAGGCACCGCCTCCATGAATTACTTTGCCCGGGCGTTTTTTCGCGTCTGCGACAATGTCTTTCATCGATTTGTATGGCGATTTACTAGGAACGGTGAGATTTAGCGGCGCAACTACCATAATCGCCACGCCCCGAAATAATTTATAATCGACCTTAGATTTTGATAAAATCGGATTATTAATTTGTGATGGTGAAAGTACTTGCACCATATAGGGGTTCCCTTTGTTTTTAACCCCTACAAGAGCCCGAGCCGTTCCCTCACGCACACCACTTATAGAGCGCAAGCTGACACCCTTTGGTAGTAATTTGTCCTCTTTGATCGCAGCCAGAACGGCCGATGCAAAGCCGTAAGTTGAAGTTGAGGTTTTTTCATGAGCTATTAATTCAACTTCCTTCGACGGCTTCCACGCCGAGGCTGAAGCTGATGCCAACGCAAATACCGTGAGGCTTGCAGCACCGCAAACGAAAGTTTTTTGGGACATCTTAAACATTGCACTCCTCCCTAATGCTAACTTGAACCAAATAAACCACGCCTAACAACGAAAAATGTAAAAAAAATGGCTCTGTTAATAAATATCCTCCCGCTCACCGTCTGTGCACTTTGTCACATTATCGCGAAAAGTCTGAAGATCAAATGCATACTTAATACCTAATCATATTAACAAATTTCACTCAGAGTTTGTTGATCTTCAGGAGCGAACGACCCCTAACTGTCTTTGGCAGCCTTCTTCGCGGCACTAGAAACAGCCTTGCCAGTCTCATCGCATCTCTACTTGTTTTTTACCTTTCTTATCCCAACACTTTGCCCTCAAGGGAGACCTAGTCTTAACTCTTTCTTACTGTTTTTTTATTCAAACCCCTTTTCAAAATGAGGACCACTCATTTTGCCATCGATAGCCATGCCGATAATTCCATGTGATAGATCCTTCAACGCTAGAAAGATTACATCGTCATCATCAGGGTCTGCTATCATCTGGTGTGGAGCATCGGCAGGAACGTGCACTAATGTTCCTTTTGGTGCTTTAAACGGAATACCGTCAATCTCACCCATGAGCGTCCCCTGTAAAACAAAATTGAATTGCTCATTTGGGTGGCTATGCATGCGAGAGCCAGTTCCTCGAGGCTTATGGATATATCCAACAAGCATCCGCTCGCCTTCTATAACTCCGCCATGAGCGGTTGAATACCCCGTACCTGCTGCAACCTTTTCGACTTCGTCCATTTTCCACGCTACAACCCCGAGGCCAGCCTTTTGGGCACCTTCAGTTTTAGTTTCACTCGCCATAAGTTCCTTCTCCTCCCAAAATATTTTTATCGGTTGACACAGTCTTAATTTAACTGGTTTGGTTTAACGAGTACACTATCGCTTCATTACAGGGCAAGAGTACTGGGGATATTACCTAGTGCAAAAGACACCCATTAAAACAACAGGTGGAGTGCTATAATGCTGAAAACAGCCATTTACGGACTTGGAAATTGGGGCCAAACATTAATCAATGCGGTTCACAATAAAAGCGATAAGATCCAAATTGTTCAAATGATAACCCGTGACCCCTCAAAATATACCGAATTTGCAGAGAAAACTGGTATCCCTATTTCCAATGATTATGAGGCAACATTGCGCAACGATGCCATTGACGCTGTCATCATTGCAACTGGGCATTCCGTGCACGGTAAACACGTGGAACAGGCTGCCTCTGCAGGCAAACATGTTTTCTGCGAAAAACCATTTACTCTGACGAAAGAGAGCGCCGTATCTGCTGTCGAAGCTTGCGAAAAAGCCGGGATAAAACTGGCTGTTGCCTTTAATCGGCGCTTTCAGCCTGCTCTCATTAAAATTAAAGAGATGATTGATAAGGGCGAACTAGGAACTCTATTGCATGTAGAGGGAGCTCATTCTGGACATGCCGGTTATGATCAAAAAGCGGGATGGAGGTCTACTAGAGAAGAAAACCCAGCTGGGGTTATGTGCGGAAAAGGTGTACATGTACTTGATCTAATGTTAATGGCGGCGGGACATGTGAAAACCTTACATGCCTCTTCTGAAACTCGCGTTCTTGATAGTGACAGAGATGACTGTACAAGCATAAATTTTCGTTTCAAAAATGGCGTAACTGGAAATCTTACCTGCATTGCCGTAACCGCAAATTATTGGCGATTCCATGTTGCCGGCTCTAAAGGTTGGGCAGAAATGCGCGGGGAGAGTACCTTGGCAACCTGCAAATTACGGAAAACCCCAGAAATAACCGAATTCGAATATGTTGATATTGAAAAAGCTGAGCTTGAGGCTTTCGCAGACTTAGTGCGAACGGGTAAGGATTTTCCTGTACCCATAACAGATGTTATTCATGGAGTAGAAATTCTTGAAAACACTGTAAGGGCTGCCGCAACTGGAGAAGTTATCAAATTCAATTAAAATTAATTTTCTGATTTTCGTAGTGCTTTAAACACTGTTACTAGGGGGAATATTTTCTTCAGTCTATTGCATTTTATTCGGCAATGTCTCCTTATTTACAACCAACTGAGGATCAAACCTGCCCTCAAAAGCACCGAGAACTGCCCGCGCACATGCCATCGCCATCCTCTTTGCGCATTCCTTCGTAAATGCGCCACAATGTGGGCTGACAACAACATTGTTAAGCTTTAGGAGTGGATTTTCCAAGTTTGGTGGTTCAAGCTCAAATACATCCAATGCCGCGCCTGCTATCAAGCCTTCTTTTAAAGCACAAAATAGTGCAGGCTCATTAACAATACCCCCACGCGAGACATTAATTACATATGCGGTTTCCTTCATCATTTTAAACTCTTCTGTAGAAATCAGATTTTCTGTTTCGAGCTTTTTGGGTACGTGAATACAAACATAATCTGTCCCACCTAAGGCATCGTGAAAATTAGTCACATAATTGTAACCCTGTACCTCTACATCCTCACGGCTGACAAAAGGATCTGCTACCAAAACCCTCATGCCAAAGCCACGTGCCCGAACCGCAGTTGCTTTTCCAATACGCCCGAAACCTATTAATAAAATAGTTTTCGCCAGAAGCTCCGTGCTATCAAAACCATCACGTATACCAAAGTTCCCCATACGAACGGCCTTATCGTAGATCACTGTTTGTTTCGCTAATGATAGCATAAGCGCTAATGTATGTTCGGCGACTGCCACCGAATTTACATCACCAGTAATGGTCAACGGCACGCCGAACTCTGTAAGCGCATTTATATCCACCGCCTCATAACCAACACCGTGGCGGGCAACTATTTTTAGGTGTGGTGCAGATTCTACGATCTCACGAGTAATTTTTGTCATGCGTACAATAATCGCGTCTGCGTCTGACAGTTCGTCAAATATGTCCTTAGAGTGTTCAGCCAACTCCTTAACTACTATCTCACGCACGTCACGAAGCATTGCTATTCCACTTTCGTGAATTTTCCCCAATACAAGAACTTTTTTCACCGCAACACTCGCCTCACTAAAACTTTCTACGCAGCGCCTCAGAGCCACGAGCCAATAACGCCAAATCAGAACCGACCGCAACAAAGTTCATACCAGCATCTATAAACATTTTCGCATCGTTCTCAATCCCGGTGAGAATTCCCGTAGGTTTTCCGGTTTTTTTAACTACTTCATGGCCGTCCAGAATAGCTTTGCAAACATCCGGGTGACCAAGCTGCCCTGGGAATCCCATATCACACGACAAATCGGCTGGACCGAAGAAAACACCGTCAACGCCATCAACGGCAGCGATATCTTCGACATTCGTCAATGCCTTTCGAGTCTCAATTTGAATAAGAATGCATAGCTCATCTTCAATTTTTTCGAGGTAATTACTCACACGCCCAAATCGGTTGCCTCGGTGATTATAGGAAACACCACGAATACCTTTTGGTGGGTAACGAGTTGCTGATACAGCTAATTCAGCTTCTTCTGCTGTCTGGATCATAGGAAAGAGCAAACTAAAGACACCTTGATCCAAAATTCTTTTAATCCACACCGGATCATTCCAAGGCGGCCTTACAATTGGTGTGGCACTGCCGCCTTCGAGTGCTTGTAGTTGTCCTGCGAGCAAAGGGATCTCATTTGGATAATGCTCCATATCGATAAGGATCCACTCAAATCCCGAGTCTTTCAGGATTTCCATTGACATGTGGTTTGCAAGGCCTGTCCAAAGGCCTATTTGTACTTCGCCATTTTGTATTGCACGTTTGAACCTATTCTTTTCAATTTCCACGGATTCACCCTTTTGTGATACTGCTAACCCTGAATATACAAAATATAACTTAACCCGAATAGCTAATGCCATGATATACAGGCGAGGGATAGATGGGACGTACTGCAATCGTCACAGGTGCCAGTAAAGGAATAGGGCTTTCGATAGCCAATAACCTAAGTCTTGATGGCAAGACTGTCATTGGAATCGCCCGTAGTGACCCGGAGAAAAACTTTCCGGGATTATACTACAAGATTGATTTAGAGAATGACACGGCTGCTGTTAAAGCCTTGGCGGAGATAGTAGCAGAGCACCAAGTAGACATACTGGTTAACAATGCCGGCTACTCACTACCCGCTAGTGCTCAAGACACTACTCTCAAGGATTTTGACAAACAGATAAATGTAAATCTGAGGGGCGCACTCTTGTGCAGCCAAGCCGTCATACCCGGCATGAAGAGGCGAAAATTTGGGCGTATCGTACACATGGCCTCACGCGCCATGATGGGTAAGGAAGATCGCACGGCCTATGGAGCTGCAAAGGCCGGGTTGGTGAGCTTCAGTAGGGGTTGGGCTTTAGAACTCGGGCCAGCAGGAATAACTGTCAACACGGTTTCTCCCGGGCCTATTCAAACGGAACTCTTTCTACGAAACCATCCGCCGGGAACCAAAAAATATCAAGAATTAGTTGATTCGATGCCAGTTGGACGCCTTGGCATACCGGAAGATATAGCCCATGCAGTGAAATTCCTTGTGGCTGATGAGGCTGGTTATATTACAGGACAGACAATTCATGTTTGTGGGGGGATGACAATAGGTGCGCCGGGTATTTAGTGGTTTATTTTTTCGCTAGCCGCCATGTAGTACCCAGATTATTATCCTCAATTACGACACCGCGCTCATTCAAATCATTGCGAATTTGATCGGCTTTCTCATAATCCTTAGCTTTACGCGCAGCGTTACGAGCCTCAATCAATTCATCGATCTCATTTGAATCTACCTCAAGGCCTTGAGCAAACCATTTAATCGGATCGTGTTCTAATATACCCAACAAGGCTCCCGACCCAATCAGGCTAGACTTTGCTTCTCTGCGTGCGTTCTCGTCCTGTGCAGTATTTGCCAACCGCACTAGTGCTGCCATTTCCACCATGGCTTTGGGAGTGTTTAAATCATCCTCAAGAGCTGCGATAACCGAAGGTGCTGGCATGGGAGGTGCCTCAAGATGTACATCTTTGAGTAACCTCAATGCTTCGTAGATCCTATCAAGGTTACGCCTAGCCAAAACAAGACTAGCACTCGACCAACCTAACGGTTGTCGATAATGAGCAGAAAGCAGTGCGTATCGAATTGCTTCACCAGGTGCCTCATCAAGAAGGTCAGATACCAATGTAACATTACCAGAAGACTTTGACATCTTTTCATGATCAATATTAACGAAGCCATTATGCATCCAATAACGTGCAAATGTCTTCCCATCATGCGCACAGACACTTTGCGCAATTTCATTCTCATGATGCGGGAATAACAGGTCTCGACCTCCCGCATGGATGTCAATGGTTTCACCAAGATGTCTTTCAATCATTGCAGAACATTCCAGATGCCAGCCGGGACGTCCAAATCCCCAAATACTGTCCCAGCCCGCTTGCCCATCTACTGATGGTTTCCAAAGGACAAAATCAGATGGATTTTTTTTATACGGGGCAACCTCCACTCTTGCACCAGCAACAATCTCATCCTGGTTGCATTTAGATAACGCTCCATATTCCGAATACGAGCGCACATCAAAGAGAACATGTCCATCTCTTGCATAGGCATGCCCTTTCGCAATCAGCCTTTCAATCATAAGCTTCATATCTTCTATATGATCGGTTGCTCGAGGTTCCAAATCTGGTGGCAAAACTCCGAGAGCTTCTACATCGCGGTGATATATCTTGGTATATCGTTCGGTGATAATGCTAATTGGGACACCTTCTTTTTGTGCCGCAGCATTGATTTTATCATCTACATCTGTGATGTTCCGAGCATAGAGTACGTGTTTACTGCCATAGAGATGTCGCAGCAAACGCACTAAAATATCAAAAACCACTGCGGGACGAGCATTACCAATGTGAGCGTTATTATAAACAGTGGGCCCGCAAGCATAGACCGTTACACGTTTTGGATCATTCGGAAGGAAGACTTCACGAACGCCAGAATAGGAATTGAAGACAGTTAAAGACATCTGAGCCAATAAACCTTAAGGATTGAATGCTTGCCGCAATGAGCAAGTGGTTATATATCACAGCACACTCAATTACTAATGAGTATTTAGGATAATAAAACCATGGCAAAAGACATGATACACAAACATTTTGCACCTCGAACCTCAGTTGAGCAAGTAGAGGAAGGAAAACGTTTAGCGCCCAAATTTGATGACAATGGCGTCATCCCGGTTATTACTACGGATGCAAAAAGTGGCGAATTGCTTATGCACGGGTATATGAATGCTGAAGCCCTTACCAACACAATAAGAACTGGTGAAGCTTTCTATTGGAGCCGGAGCAGGCAGGTCCTGTGGCATAAAGGTGCAACCAGCGGATTAGTGCAAAAGGTAGTAGAAATGCGAATTGACGATGATCAGGATGCCATATGGCTTCGGGTCGAAGTTGCAGGAAATGGAGCAAGCTGTCATGTAGGTTACCGTTCTTGTTTTTATCGTTCAGTTCCCACTGGGACTATTCCCGAATCACCAATCATACTGAAATTCGAAGAGTTAAATAAGGTCTTTGATCCGCAGGACGTATACGGCAACGCTCCAAACCCAACCAAATTGTAGGTTTTTATTAAGGTCAAATAATGATGATACGTAAATTACATGCCAATTTTATTCGGTGAGGTTTTCTGCAATTAGATGTTCAATTTGAGTGACATTACATTTAAATTATGGGGTTATTCTCCTCTACTGCATGCCTACAACAAACCCAACTCTCTGAGCTCTTGGGCCATCTCAAAGGGCATATTATCTGATTGCTCCTCTTCATTTGAGTCTGGCGGTGCATCCTTCGCTTCCAAGTAACGCCAACCTTGAAAGGGGCGATGCCGCTTTGGCATTGTCGGGATAACGTCTCCATCTAACAACAGTAAGCATCGTCGGATACCATTTTCATCTACGTATGAGTCATTTCCTTTAAGCATCTGGCGAGCACAAATAAAACCACCTATCACCCAATATAGTGAACCTCCGTTAAGTAATTCACCCATGCGCCGTGGCGCATTCCTTGTCCGGTGCCATAGCTTGGCTTCGCCATCTCGTCCTTTTATTAAGCGGCCCAACTGCATCATCCGTAAATGTTCGATATCACGGATGCCCACACAAAGTTTTTTGAGATGTAAAATACTCACCTACTGGCCTGCCTATCCTGATAAAAAACTGTCGCAACCTTTGAAGCAGAGGGACGCTCAAGATATTCACTGATAAACTGTCCCACAGCAAGAAGCTTGTTAAGATCTATGCCGGTTTCAATACCCATACCCTCTAACATGTAAATGACGTCCTCAGTTGCTACATTCCCACTGGCCCCTTTCGCGTAAGGACAACCACCAAGCCCAGCAATAGAACTATCGATCACCGATACACCCATTTCAAGACAGGCAAGGATGTTTGCCAAAGCCTGACCATACGTATCGTGAAAATGAATTGCGATCTTACTAAGCGCGACCCGTTCTAAAGTTGCCTCAACCATCGATTGCGCTTTTATAGGGGTGCCTGTGCCAATTGTATCGCTTAATGAAATTTCATAGCACCCCATGTCCTCTAAAATAGCCGCTACGTTAGCCACCGCTTTTGCCGAAACCTCACCTTCGTAAGGACATCCGAGGCCACAAGATATATAACCCCGTAGTGGAATGCCCGCCGACATTGCCGCCGCTGCCACCGGCTTGAACCTGTTCAAACTTTCTGCAATAGAACAATTAATATTTTTTTGTGAGAAACTCTCGGTAGCGGCAGCAAAAATTGCAACTTCATCCACCTTGGCCGCTAACGCTTGGTCAAACCCCCTCATATTGGGTATTAGAGCCGAATATTTGACACCCGGTCTTCTCGAAACACGGGCAAATACGTCGTTAGTGTTAGCCATTTGGGGGATCCATTTTGGTGAAACAAAGCTCCCCGCTTCCATAGCCCCAACTCCCGCTTCCCCCAAGCGCTCTATAAACTCTACCTTCACCTCAAGAGGCACGATCTTTTTCTCATTCTGCAGCCCATCACGCGGACCCACTTCAACGATTTTGACCTTTCCGGGTAATGCCATCAAATTTCCCTCAGTAGAACTACCGCCGATGCCCATCGACGTTTTCTGGCCTCGACAAACGCTATAGCATTATTGCCCACACTTCTCATTGCGTGTGCTTTTGCAAATGCTATTAAAGATTGTTCCACAGCGATACGATTATGAATTGAGTAGCGTAAATAATTCGTTAATAATTTTTCCAATAATACTAGCTGGCCCATTATTTAGTAGCTTGTCCATCAAATTATCCAGAGCAATATAAACAAACAAAATCAACAACTAAATCTACAAGCCCAGCCGAGAGCACCATTCTAGCAAACATTTTCTATGAATTCTTCACTGTTAGAGTCTCTCCTACTTTGAATAGCAGGTCTCAATTCGTCAGCTCTTGGTCTAATCACAGTGCATGTAAACCCCTTGATCCGCAAACCAGCTCGAATTACAAATGCCAAGTACCACGCCAAGCCTGGAACATCAGAACATTCCAAAGCTCAAAATGCCAGTCGCGAAACCCTGCCAGATGCTCTGTCCAGATATTCCTTATCGGCTCCAGCTCAAGCCATCCATCTTGGGCGAGGCTCTGCTCACTCAAAAGAGATTCTGCCCACTCACGTAAGGGCCCGCGAAGCCAACAAGCCATCGGAGGCTCAAACCCTTGCTTTGGCCTCTCGTATAGCTCGGGCGAGACGTACTTACTCAACAATCGCCGGAGGAGATATTTCCCCGAACCGTCCCGCCTTTTAAAATCTGATGGTAACGACCATGCGTAGCTTACAAAGTCATGGTTCAAGAAAGGAGCACGCACTTCAAGTCCTACGCACATGCTTGCTCGATCGATCTTGACTAATAAGTCTCCTGGTAGATAACTTTGAGAGTCAGCGTACGTCAACCGGCTCAAGTCATCCCCAGTGCTTGGCCAATAGTTTGATTCACCGAAGTAACCAAGTTCATTTAAATTACTAATTGAGTCAACCATTCTCCACCGAGACATAAAAAGGGCCTGCATTGCCTCGGGCGTATCGGCGGTACCCTCCTCTATCATTCGAAAAATCTTATCCCCTAACCGATAGGGGCGACCGGTGAAACTTTTTACCCTATTGAGAAGGCCTGTAGGCAGGATCGATGACACCAACGAGAAACTTATGCGTCTTCCACGATTATTTCCTCGATACCGGTCCAATATAGCCTCATATCTTGGATAACCTGCAAAGAGCTCATCACCGCCATCTCCAGATAATACGACCTTGACATGTGGGCGGGTCATGTCCGCCAAAAGCATCGTTGGTATTTGGCTTATGTCGCCAAAGGGTTCATCATAACATTCCGACGCTTTTCCGACCATTTGTAAAATGGAGCTCTCACTAAAAATCAGATTTGTATGATCAGTGCCTAGCACTTTGGCTACATTAGCGGCATGCGTTACTTCACTGAAGGACGGATCTTCAAAGCCAAGAGTAAATGTTTTTATTGTTCCATCTGTCTCTTTTTGCGCTAACGCTGTGATAATAGAGGAGTCGATCCCACCGGAAAGTAAAACCCCTAGAGGAACATCAGCAGTAAGCCGACGTTTTATCGAATCGGTTAATAATTTTTCTAATCTATCTAATGCTTCATCTTCCTCAATGAACTGATTTTTGACTTGGCTCGCCTCAAAACCTTCTCTGGGACACCAATACGGACTTGGTTTTGGTAAAATAGAGGGAACCATGTTTGCTACGTCAAGTCGTAAATGATGACCTGGACGCAGTTTGAATATACCACGATATATTGAGAATGGTTCAGGAACGTATGAATAACGTAGGAACGCGGCAAGAGCTCGTTCTTCAATCTCTGGCTGCCATGCAACGTGCGCCGTAAAAGCCTTCAACTCAGAACCAAATAGAAAGTGACTGCCACACCAACCATAATACAACGGCTTTTCGCCTAAACGATCGCGTACAAGATGCAAGCGACTTTTCTTGATATCCCAAAGTGCGAAAGCAAACATCCCATCAAAAAGATGGACCGCTTTGTCTAAACCGTAATAACAAATTGCAGCAAGTAGCACTTCGGTGTCTGAACTTCCACGCCAACTTGTAACGCCTTCCGCTTCAAGAGTCTCACGTATCTCACTGAAATTATAAATTTCACCATTGAAAGCCACAGCGTAGCGTCCGTCTTGCGATATCATTGGCTGATGCCCATGATCGCTCAGGTCAATAATCGATAAACGACGGAAACCAACTGCGAATCCAGCCTTTTTATCAAGGAAGACCCCCTCATCATCGGGGCCCCGGGCAGCGATACGAGACGCCATATCACGGGCGCAATCTTCTAACATCGGCGCTTCAAACGCATGCTTTATGTCAATTACACCAGCAAAGCCACACATGTTTTCATCAAACTTTTTAATAATTAGGGGCTTGTTCGCCAACCGGTGATTTTTCAGCACTCTCGAAGGCCGAGACACACTCGGCAGCAAACTCAGCATGATTTTTAACCAGATTGAGCCGAGCTGCAAGGTATCTTAAATACCATCGGCTTGCATCAGTTCCTGCACTACGGCGTCGGACATATTTTAAAGACCGACCAGCGAGCCGCTTACAAGCAAAACTTTTTATGGAAAGGGGCAAGTCAGGATTTTCATAAAGAAAGTGCGCGACTGCTCTTGTTACACGCTGCAATTGTCGACCTTCATTTGTAGACAAACGCCCTTCCGATTGTTTTGGCAACCAAGTTACAACGTCGTTAAGCCTGAGAAATGGCCACCTCCGGGCCAACCTCAGCGTTAATCCGTACTCTTGTGAATGGATTACCCGTTCGTCACACCCCCCCACTGCACGAACAGCATCTGTTCGAACTAGAAATTGTGACGGATTGAATAGAGAGTTTTTTAGCGCCAATCTGAGAGGAGCGTCTATCCTGTCTACGGTTGCATCTTTTGAAGGACCCTGCAAATTTAATTGACATGCTGATGCGAACTGCCTTACGCCTCCAAAAATTAAACAAGCATCACTGGCCTTTAGAGCATTGAGTAGAGCCATTGTGGCATCTTCAGTCAAAAGATCATCGGCATCTACAAACTTAAGATACGGCTGGTTAGCCAATTTGATCGCAGCATTGGTAGCAGCCGCTGAACCCGAATTAGGTTGAGTTTTAATAATCACATTTTCCCAATCTGCCGTTTTTGACTTTACAATATTCAGCGAACCATCGGTGGAACCATCATCCAAGAAAATATACTGTTTTGGAAAATTGCCCTGTTGTAACTTTATTTGCTGGATGACACTGGGAAGATGCTCCGCCTTATTGTAAACCGGAATTATAAAAGAAACACCGTTAGGAATGTTACTGTTATTCGACATGTGTGCCTACCAATGACCAGCATCGAGCCATTTTTCCAGCAGATTGAGACGGTCGTGCCCCCAAAATTGTTCATCGTCAGCAATGATAAAAGGTGATCCAAATACACCAGCGTCAACCGACGCCATAGTAATCTCTCTCAGTTTGTCTTTTATTATCTGACTTTGGCAACCAGCCTTTAATTGTTCTCCATCTACCTCAATCGCTTCAGCAACCCGCGCCACGTCGTCAAGATCGCTCATGTCATTACCTAGACCCCAATGTTCATAATAGATAGCGGCTGCTAAGTCCTTTGCTTTGCTGGGGTCTTGTTCATTTAGCCAATAAAAAGCACGACTAGCCGATAGCGAATTCATGGGTATTTTTTCGGGCAAAGAAAAAGGCAAATTTATCACCTTGGCACAACGTTCAATATCGCGTTTAAAATACTCACCTTTCATAGGCACTAATACATTTGGCTTGCTACCAGTAGCATTTAAAGCGACGCCTAACATTATTGGGCGCCATAAGACCGTACGCCCGTATTTTTCAGCAATACTATCTACTGTAACACTGGCAAAGTAACCATATGGACTGGCAAACTCGAAATAAAATTCAATTGGCTTCAATTTTCGCATCTAATCCTATCTATTAAGGTGTTTCAATTCATCCGCAAAAATCACCACGGAATTATTTTCCCGTCGTAATTGACATAAGACCCTGTACGGTCAAGTGTCAACGAGTCGAATGTCTCCCTCATACCGGAAACGCTAGTTTGAACATCAATAGCTGCATTTGGCCCTCCCATGTCAGTCTTAACCCAACCGGGATGTATTAGTAATGTTGTGATACCTTTGAGACGAAGCTGAGGAGTAATAGTTACCACAGCCTGGTTAAGGGCTGCCTTAGAAGAACGATAGACCGGCATTCCACCAGTATTTTGTTCGAGACTTGCCATTATACTTGAAAGGAATACGATCTGCCTTCGTTCCGAAATTTTAATGTTCGGTATAAAAAGCTCTGCAACTCGGAGCGGTGCTAGAACGTTTACCAAAAAAGTTTCAGCCCAAGAGTCATAGTCGAAAGTGCCAATATCTGTATTTTTTGCGAGGTTAACGCCAGCGTTATTAATTAAGAGGTCTATTGCTTTTCCCGACAGCTGCTCCGAGAGATTTTTAAGATTTGTTGGATCAGCAATATCCAGCTGTAGAGCTTCTCCATTTCGGTAGCCGGCACCCTCTGGGTTACGGCATGTAGCTATTACATCCCAACCTGCCTTAAGATACTGTTTGACAAATTCACGACCAATACCTCTGCTAGCACCCGTTATCATTACTGTTGGCATATTATGTCCTCAAATTTTTATTTTGTTAGAAGAAGAATATTTGCTGGCTTAATTTTGTTATTAGGCGTTTGAATGATGATATTCACTCACACCGACAAATATATTTCAACTTCTCCAAGAAAATCAAAATGCAGATTGGTAGAAGGGATCAACTATTCAAAGCACTTAAAATATTAACCAAGCAGCAAGGCCTAGGAAGCAAAAAACCCAATAATATCTGTAATTGCTGTTACTAGAACGCATGATGCTAACGCTGGACCAATACCTCCCCGGTATAGTGCTACGGGCACTCCGACACCGATGAGTCCGGCAACAACCATGTTGATGATTATTGCCAACCCAAACACTACACCCAAACTCAAGTCAGAAAACCACAAACCGACAATAAAAAATAGTATTGCAGGGAGAAGTATGCCGTTAATACCGCCAAACAGTATCTCCTCCCCAATTGTCCTAGTTCCATTATTTACTGTCAACTCTTTGGTTGCAATAGCACGGACGGCCACCATTAATGCTTGAGTACCTGCGTTGCTACCCAATGCAGCTGCTTGGTCACGTACCAACGTGTCATCAACGCCGTAAAGCGGAGTAGGAGCACCGGATGTTTTAAGGGCCGGTAGTTCTCATGAAGCCTCCATTAGCAGTAAAAGCATCCTCAGCTTTGTACCACACTAATCTAGGGTCTTAGGTATTGTGAACCCATATATTTTATGACTTCAAAGCCTGAATTTATTTTCATGCTTTAGCCCATCTACAGGTCAAGATTATGGTACAGGAGCTACATAATCTATAAACTAGAGAACACAAACATTGAAGATAACTGCCATACTTCTGGTATTTTAATGGCTGTAAGGTTTATAGCAGACAAGAACAAATGCACCACTATATCTAACGGACTTTGTCTATTCCGAAGTGGTGGTGCGGTCGAGAAGACTCGAACTTCCACGGGATTTCTCCCACAGCGACCTCAACGCTGCGCGTCTACCAGTTCCGCCACGACCGCATATGTCGTAGTATTATATTATTAACGAGATAAGAAAAGTAATTTTACGCACATTATCAGGAAAACAATTTTGAAACACGTTGAATGGAAGATAAGTGACCATCCGGTAAAATACCATGAGGCCATAGCTCTGATGGAAAATCGCGTCGCTGATATCCGGGAAGGTACTAAGCCTGAATTAATTTGGCTTTTAGAACACCCCCCTTTGATCACTGCGGGCACTAGTGCAAGGTCAGATGACCTCTTTGACACAAATCGTTTCCCAGTCTTCGACAGCGGTCGGGGCGGACAATATACATATCACGGACCCGGTCAGCGTGTAGTTTATGCAATGTTAGATTTGCGTGTTCGTGGTGCAGATGTTCGCCAGTTTATTCGTAATTTAGAAGAGTGGATAATTCTTGCCTTGTCGCAGTTTAACATCAATGCCGAACGACGAGCAGATCGTATTGGTATTTGGGTACGCGGGTCTGGGAATAGTGAAAATAAAATAGCTGCAATAGGTATCCGTATTCGTCATTGGATAAGTTTTCATGGGATTGCTATTAATGTTGACCCCGATTTGGATCACTTTTCGGTTATACGCCCCTGCGGTATTGAGCGTCAGAAATATGGGGTTACCTCCTTAGTTGATCTTGGGCTGCCAGTCACGTTAGAGGATCTTGATATGGCATTAATGGAGTGTTTTGAAAATGTATTCGGTTAAATATTGCTGCATCATAATATTATCTGGCCTTTATCTGTTTTTTTTATGTGCCTCCTCCTTAGCTGGCGAAATCAAGCCTGGATCCGGATATTTTACCTATGAAGACCGGATTAGAGATAATAAAAACCGAGATATCTCAGTTTACTATCATTGTCCGACATCCTTTACAAAGACCGATCCCATCGTAATCATAATGCATGGCAATAGCCGCAAGGTGTTGCGTTTCTGGCGACCATGGAAAGCTTATGCTGATCAGTATAATGCCCTTATTCTTGCCCCAGAATTTGATAAATTCGACTTTCCTGGAAGCCTATCATATCATTCTGGAGGCATATACGATATTGCCACGGGCGACGAAAAGCCCGAAAAGGAATGGACATTCAGTATAGTCGATCGCATTTTTGATCGTGCCAAATTTCTAACTGGTTCAGTGCAGAAAAAATTCTTACTCTACGGTCACTCTGCTGGCGGGCAATTTGTCCACCGTTATTTAACATTCAAGGGCGGTTCCAAGGTAGCGAGGGCCGTCGCAGCAAATGCTGGATGGTATACGTTGCCGTTATTTACCATAGATTTTCCATACGGTATGGGAGACAGCCCAGCAAACAGCAGTAATTTGAAGCCACTTTTCGCGACAGATTTAACCATTCTCCTCGGCGATCGCGATACCCGCCAAACAAAGAATCTTCGCCAAACACGGGAAGCCAAGGATCAAGGCCCTCACCGCTTAGCGAGGGGTAAATTTTACTTCCAGATCGGTCAAGAAGCGGCGCTAAGGAACAACCTTCAATTCAACTGGAAACTAAAGACAGTAGCCGGAGTGGGTCACTCGAATAAGGGAATGGCCAGCACCGCTGCCAGCATTTTACTCAAAAAAAATCCTTAAAAAGGGAGCTCCAGTATCACAAAAGAGAATTCTCTTCCCTTTAGGTCCGTAGATTTTTTAAGCCGTATTGACCATCCTGCTCTCGTTTTACACTTTGAAATTTTGAAAGAACCATCATTCGCCATATTCCAAAATAACTTGATCCACCTCAAGATTATCTCCAGGCACAAAGTTTACCTTTGCAATTATTCCATCGCGATCGGAGCGTAGCACATTTTCCATTTTCATGGCTTCTACTACGGCCAATTCATCTCCATCCTTTACAACGTCCCCAACTTTGACTGACAACCTTACAAGAAGACCTGGCATTGGCGCTAGGAGATATTTCGTTAGATCGGGCGCCTCATTCGCTGGCATATAACCATAAAGTCGGGATTGACTAGGCGTCAGAATGATAAGATCAGCGCGATAAATACCCGATGTAAGGCTCATGCCGATTTTATTTTCCTGAAGGATAAAGTTATGATCAATACCATCGATGTTGCTTTGAAAGATCGCTGACCCTGGAGTCCAATCGGAATGCAAGGACAGAACGCTCCCGCCCACCGTGATCGTAGCGTTACAGCTATCCCAGGAAACCTCGGCTTTAACGGATATTTTTTCGCTTTCAAGATCGGTGCTTTGAATAATATAGGAACTCGACCTCAGGTGATTCATGCGACTATCTTGCTTCGCTCTAACAAAAGCAGCTGCCGCAATAAATACAACCATTTTCGATCCAACAGCTTTTTCAGAAGTAAAACCTTCAGGAAATTCTTCTGAAAGGAAATCAGTTGAAAAATCTGCTTCCGCAAAACGATCATTTGAGATTACCGCCGTCAAGAATTGAATGTTGTGGGCAATTCCCCGAACTAAGTAAACTGAAAGAGCCTTTCTTAATTTTTCTATAGCCTCTTGTCGGTTACCACCATAGGTTATTATTTTTGATATAAGAGGGTCATAAAAGATAGAAATCTCGCTACCCTCAACAACACCACTATCAACTCTAAGGGAGGCTGACCTCACAGGTTCTTTATATTGAGTTAAACGACCAGTTGAAGGCAGAAAATTTCGAGTAGGATCCTCAGCATATACGCGTGCCTCTATTGCCCAGCCATCACAATTAACATCCTCCTGACCCAAAGAAAGTTTCTCCCCCGCGGCAATCCTAATCATCTGTTCAACCAAATCAATTCCAGTAACAAATTCTGTTACAGGGTGTTCAACTTGAAGCCGAGTATTCATTTCGAGAAAATAAAAATTACTCTCTCGATCAACTATAAATTCAACCGTTCCAGCGGATGAGTATTGGACTGCCTTAGCTAGCGCTATGGCTTGCGCCCCCATCTCATCTCGAGTATCCGAAGCCAGGAATGCAGAGGGTGCCTCTTCGATAATTTTCTGGTGCCTTCGCTGTATGGAACACTCACGTTCTCCAAGATGAATGACGTTACCGTGTTTATCACCTAAAATCTGTATTTCGATATGCCGTGGTCTTTCTATATATTTTTCCAAAAAAATTCGATCGTCTCCAAAACTCGCAAGCGCTTCATTCGCTGCCAATTGAAATCCCTCACTTAATTCAGCAGCATTGTATGCAACGCGCATTCCTTTACCTCCGCCACCAGCCGATGCCTTTATCATAAGGGGGTATCCTATATCTTCCGCAATTTTTAAGGCCTCTGTATTACCTTTAACAACTCCGAGGTAACCGGGCACGGTAGAGACACCCGCATCTTCCGCTATCTTTTTAGAACAGATCTTATCCCCCATCGCGCCGATAGCATCTTTGGAGGGACCTATGAAGGTAATACCCGCCTTCTCAAGGGCAGCAGCGAATTCTGACTGCTCCGATAAAAAACCATATCCGGGATGAACCGCGTCAGAGCAAGTTTCTTTCGCTATCGCAACTATGTTATCTATTTTTAGGTAACTTTCGCTTGCAGGGGCCGGACCAATACATACAGCTTCATCGGCCATAGCTACATGTAGTGCCATCGCATCTTGCTCGGAAAAAATAGCAACTGTTGAGATCCCCATAGCCTTAGCCGTTTTAATAACGCGACAAGCAATCTCACCTCTATTAGCAATGAGTATTTTATTAAACACCGCCCTAAGCTGCTGCTGCAACTTGGGCTACAGCATCAGCCGCCTGAGCTATTTCCGCCGAGTCGACATCGAGATGTGTCACAGCTCTCATTTCATATTGATTTTTTATACCTATGCGTACACCTCTCTCTAGCAGCCTCTCATGAAATATCCTTGCAGTCAGCCCGGTTTCTTTAACGCTAAAGAAGACAAGATTGGTTTCTACAGGCCATAACTCAATTCCCGCAATGCCAGATATTTTATCGGCAAATCGTTTAGCAAGCGTATGATCGTCAGCAAGCCGAGCCACATTATTCTCAAGTGCATAAACCCCAGCCGCAGCTACTATGCCCGATTGACGCATCGCGCCACCGAGACGCATCTTCCAACTCCAAGCCTTTTCTATAAAGTCACTTGAACCACACAGCACAGCTCCTACAGGACAACCTAAACCTTTGCTTAAATCAACCCACAGAGAATCAAAGGGTTTTGCAAAATCGGCGGCCGTGATATTACTTGCGACCGCAGCATTTAGCAGACGGGCACCATCCATATGCATGACCAAACCAAACTTCCTTGCAATCTCCGCAATCTCGCGAATTTGCTCTAACGGCCAAATTGAACCGCCACCAGCATTTGATGTCTGCTCAATCTCTATCATACGGGTACAGGGAATATTTCGTTTCTTCATATTGACCGCGTCCTCGGCCTGCGTCGCGGTGAATATACCTCGTTTACCATTGATAGACTTAATCTGAACACCAGCAAGCGCTGCTGCTCCGCCGGACTCGGAGTTTATAAGATGAGAGGTCTTGTCAGCGATGATTTCATCTCCGGGCTGACAATGAACCAATACTGACGCTTGGTTGCACATCGTGCCCGATGGCATAAATACGGCTGATTCTTTACCCGTTAACTCAGCGGCCATTTCACACAGTTTGTTGACACTGGGATCTTCCCCGCGTTGTTCATCCCCAACCGGTGCTTTTGCCATAGCCTCCCTCATACCCGGCGAGGGCCGTGTTTGTGTGTCGCTATGCAAATCTACATTAATTTTTTCCATGCTTTCCCCTAAGCGGTTTCTTAAAATAATCTCGTTAAATTATGATATTTCAAAGACCAGGCATTTCAGATTGTCTTTCCGAACTTGAATTCCAAAACAGGTATAACGAGACTAAAGTGGTATATTGTCATGTTTTTTTGAAGGATTATCTAATTTTTTATTTCCTAGTAATTCTAAACCACGACAAAGCCGCGCACGGGTACTATGAGGTGGAATGATGTCGTCAATGAAACCAAGCTGACTAGCAACAAGTGGGTTTGCGAATTTTTTACGATAACTTCGTGTCCTTTGCGCGAGTTTATCCGGGTCTCCTATCTCTTCACGAAAAATAATTTCTACTGCTCCCTCTGGCCCCATTACGGCTATTTCTGCACTTGGCCAGGCGTAATTTAGGTCGCCACCTAAATGCTTAGAACTCATCACATCATATGCCCCACCATAGGCTTTGCGTGTGATTACCGTAAGCTTGGGAACAGTAGCCTCAGCATATGCAAACAATAGTTTAGCACCATGTTTTATGATACCTCCGTATTCCTGGATTGTCCCCGGAAGAAAACCGGGAACATCAACGAGTGTTATAATCGGTATTGCGAAGCAATCACAAAAACGTACGAAGCGGGCCGCTTTTCTTGAAGAGTCAATATCAAGACAACCAGCCAATACCATAGGCTGATTCGCTACAATACCTACGGGCACACCACCTAAGCGCGCAAACCCTATGATAATATTACCGGCATAATCAGGCTGAACTTCAAAAAAATCATGCTCATCAACAATTTTATAAATCAATTCAAACATGTCATATGGCCGATTAGGATCGCGGGGAACCAATGTGTCCAATGAGCTTTCTAAACGATCAAGAGGGTCATTCGTTAGCCGAACTGGTGGCTTTTCTCGATTTGAAAGGGGAATAAAGTCGAAAAACCGGCGAACCTGAACCAGAGCTTCAATATCGTTCCCAAACGCAAGATCGGCAACGCCTGACGCAGAGGTATGCGTCAATGCCCCTCCTAATTTTTCAGCTGAAACTTCTTCGTGGGTAACCGTTTTGACAACATCGGGACCAGTAACGAACATGTGTGAACTATTCTTAATCATAAAAATAAAGTCAGTTATCGCTGGTGAATAAACTGCACCACCCGCACACGGCCCCATAATCACAGAAATTTGTGGAATTACACCAGACGCTAAGACGTTTCGTTGAAAAACATCCGCATACCCTGCTAATGATGCGACACCCTCTTGAATGCGGGCTCCGCCGGAGTCACTTATACCAATCACTGGGGCGCCTACCTTCATTGCCTGATCCATTACCTTGCAAATTTTACCAGCATGAGCACTAGATAATGAGCCGCCAAAAACCGTGAAGTCCTGACTGTAAAAAAATACAGGCCGACCATTGATTTTTCCATGACCGGTGATCACTCCATCGCCGGGCACTCTCTTACTGCCCATGCCAAAGTCATGACAACTGTGCTCAACAAACATATCCCATTCTTCAAGGCTTCCTTCGTCAAGCAGTGCATCAATGCGCTCACGTGCAGTAAGCTTTCCTTTTGAATGCTGCGAGTCAACACGCTTTTGGCCACCACCGAGCATTGAAGCCTCGCGTCGTTTCTTGATACGTTTAACTACGTCATTCATCGTGAAACCTCTGTATCACCACAACCATCGGTTTTTAAAAGTGAAAGAAATTTTGCCGAGGTCTTAATATCTCTTGCCTGGTCATCAAGTCGGTCCATTAGTTCACTCTCTTCCCCCCAGCAATCGATTTGGTATTGATCATCAATTTGGCATGCTTTTATACAAAATTCAGGCCCTATCTCACATTCTACCATTCCCAAAGCGAGAACCAAAGAACCACTCGCTTGGGTTAAGTTGACAAGGCCTACTAATTCAAAGGCATTGTATTGCAAAAGCACATTTTTGAGTCGGCTCAAGCTATTCGGTGGCTGGGCCACTGGAATTACGCCTTCTGTGACAACCAGTGGAGCTGCAAAATTTTTTTCAATCCAATGCAAGAGGGGCTGCCAGAGTTCTTCCTGCCTTGCCCGGAGAGTATTCGGGCCGGATGCGCGGTAACAAAGCAAATCGGTGTTAGCATAATCAAGTAACTTAGCTACTATAGGCTCTTTATCGGGCGAAACTCTATCAATGGCTGTACATGCCATACAGGTGTTTGGCATTAGCAAAGTATCAATTTTTTTTTCCTGTTTATCCCATTCCTTTGCTATCACTGAGGCTAGCCTTTTGGTTGGCAAAATAAGTTGATTTTTCTCGGGTGTGATTAGTGCTGAACCGTCTAAGGTTACAGCGAACCGTCCATTGCGGTATACAACCGTGATGTTTTTTAAAGAGTTTTTCAGAGTAACCTACCAGCTAGATCAGTTATCTAATGCTCGGAGTGACGCCCCTCAACCGACATCAGTCACTATCCCAAATCTCCCTTAAAATGTCGGGCAAGCTACTGCAATCCTTAATAATAATTCTTGCACCGGCTTTCTTAAGTTCACTAGGATCGTGGTAACCCCAATCGACACCAATCGGTTTCACTGCAGCATTCGTTGCCATTTTTATATCGTAAGTCGTATCGCCAATCATTGCCGTATTCTCGGGCTCTACACCAATCTCGGCCATAGCATCTAGAAGTATATCTGGACTGGGTTTTCCTGGTCCATCATCGGCAGTTTTTAACACCTGGAAGAAAACGCCTAAAGAATGCTGTTTTAACGTTCGAAGCAAACCACGTCGAGATTTGCCAGTAGCTATTCCAAGTTGAAAACCTTGGGCCGTAAGTGACTCCAAACATTGACGAATTCCAGGATACAATGGTTCCGTGTAGTCTAATCGATTGAGAGATTCGGTAAAAGATTTAATGTAAGATTTTTCTAGAATAGCAGGCTCAATGTCACATTCTGGCGGCATCAGTTGATAAATAGCCTCAACTAATTTTAGACCGACAATCCGACGAATGGCATTTGTTGGTGGCGGCTTTAATCCGTTTGAAAGCCATGCCTTACACATAGCAGTAACGATATTATGGCCACTATCGATAAGGGTACCATCACAATCAAAAACTATTAGATGTTTCTGCGGAATGAACAAATTTTTAATTTCCAAAAGGGTTACGTCTCGAATACGGTATCGGTATTTAGTCCAAAAAATTTCCAGCACCGAATCATGTGAGGAGGCAGTGGGGCTTGAACTCTTATAATACCTCCTCCGTCGGGATGCGGTATCTTGATTTCTCTAGCATGCAAATTCATCTGAGATGTAATGGTGTTCAAAAATGCCTTTTTCCCTCCGTATTTTCCATCTCCCAATATAGGGTTTCCTATTTCTGCCATATGAACACGTAATTGATGGGTGCGCCCTGTTATGGGGTAAAGTATCACCCACGAGGCAAGACGACCCATTGTCTCGATAGTTTGATAATGTGTCAGCGCCGTTCGGCCAAGTTTCTTAGTAGGCTGAACACGCTCAATTTTTCCGCTGAAAACCTTTTTAATTGATGAACAAATCTCTCCTCGGGGTGGGTTCGGCACACCAGCGACGAGTGCCCAGTATTGCTTTTTTGCTTCTCGGTGACGAAAACACTTGCTGATTCTTGCTGCCGCCATTGCAGAGCGAGCTATCAACAATACACCACTGGTATCTTTATCCAGCCTATGCACTAGGCGTGGGCGTTCCTCATTAGATCCAACCAAGCCGGGCAGTAACACATCGAGATTACGCCTATTCCCTTTACCGCCCTGAACTGCGATACCAGCGGGCTTATTAAGTGCAAAAAATAAAGGATCCTCGGCTAACACCAAGCCTCTTATAAATGCTTGATCAGATGTGCTAATACTACTTCCTTTTTTACGATTGTCCGCGGCTGATTCGTGGATAGGTGGTACGCGAACGATCTGTCCGGTCTTCAGACGCTGGCCGCTTTTTGCGCGTTTCCTATCTAGGCGTACTTGGCCCGTTCTGAGAAACTGCTGCAACTTTCCATGAGATAGGCCAGGATAGTGACGAAGAAACCAGCGATCGAGTCTTATCCCATTATCGTTTTCTGATACTGTTCGATGATCTACCCGAGACATCGTTTTCTCACGTATTGATAACTCGGATCAAAGCCATACCAGCCAAAAAGGCCATGACCCCCGATATGATTGACGCCAACAAATATATCCCTGCTTTTGTAAAAAGCCCCTGTTCAAAGAGTATCACTAAATCCATAGAAAATGCGGAAAATGTGGTTAGGGAGCCACAGAGGCCTACTGTTATCATTACCTGGAATGCTTGCCCGGGCGTCCATATCAATGCAAATATCTCAATTGCGACACCAAGAATAAACGAACCTATAGTGTTCACCATAAAGGTGCCCCAAGGACTTTCTGTGCCAAAAACGTTTTCAGTTTGTTGAACAACCAAATGCCTAAACACTGCTCCCAATGCGCCCCCAACAGCTGCAGCGATTGCAAGATTGAGCGATATCTTGGTCCGATGAACTCGCCGTATATTAGACATTTACAATGCGTCTACGCCGGTTTCTCCAGTTCGGATACGAACGGCGCTAGCTACATCGGAAACAAATATCTTTCCATCGCCTATATTGCCAGTTTGTGCGGTTTCGCGGATTGTATCGATAAGTTGATTAGCAAGGCTGTCGTCGACTGCAATCTCCAGCTTAACCTTTGGAACAAAGTTAACAGCATACTCAGCACCACGATATATTTCCGTCTGTCCTTTTTGCCTCCCGAAACCCTTTACTTCAGATACGGTCATACCCTCGATGCCCAAAGCTGATAGAGCCTCCCGCACAGCATCAAGTTTGAAAGGCTTGATGATCGCTATTACATGTTTCATACGTTTTCCCTCTCGCCTAATTATAGCCGCGCTCGCCATGTTCGGCGAGGTCAAGACCTTCAGTCTCAGCCTCTTTTCCAACCCTAAGCCCGACTAGAATAGTTGTAAATTTAATAATAAAAAAGGTTATAATTGCACTCAATAAAATAAGAGCATATTTTATTCTACCTTGAGACATGGATACACTCTGTTACATGGATATTTTATAATTACTTTTTACCACAATCTCTGCTCGACCAGAAACTAGAACTCAGTGCCTCACGCTGATTTATCATGCGGTGGGATCAGAGATAATGGCCCACGATACGCTGCCCAACAGATGGTCCCGCCTTTGCTAAGTAATGCGCCTGCAAAAGGATCGGTTGTTAGGTATGATGCCGACCAGCAGGCAAATAAGAACTTCGCAGAAAAAGCCCTGCGGATCACGTTTGCGGGGATCAGAATTTTAATACCTGCGACAGACGTAGTTATCTTGCAAATGGAAGAGCTCTTATTTAGACCGTTATCTTAGGCGAAAACTATGGGTCTTTTTCCCACGCTTTATGCTAATATTCCACGGTGAGTCCGCTACATTAAGTATCTTCCCTAAATCCTTGACGCGTTTGATAACCTGCCCATTCACTTTGAGAATAATATCACCCGGTAAAAATCCAACCTGAATGGCCGGGGATGCACGCAAGATTGCACTTATCATTACACCTTGGGAAAATGTCCTGATGCCGAGTTTTTCAGTTACCGCAGGTGACAGATTTACTACTTTCAAGCCCGCGAAAGGATTTAAGCCCTGAACTATAGTTGTATTCCGCGGAGGAATCTCCGGAGGAGCTATTAATATAAATTTAGCTTTTCTGGCTTTTCCCTTCCGCAAAAAACGGAGTTCTGCCGATTTCCCGATTGGCCGTGCAGCAAGCCGAAATCGTAATGCAAATTCATCCTCGACAGCGAAATCCTCAATATGGGTGATAACGTCTCCGCGTTTAATTCCTGCGCGTTCTGCGGGCCCTTTTGGATAAGTGGTTTCCACCAGAACACCTGTTGGCCTCGCAAGGCCTAAGGCCTCCGCCATATCAGCGGTAACAGCAGTGCCAATAAAAGATAACCAGGGCCTAACTAGAGGCTTTCCAGACATTGCGGTTTCAACAACAGCACGAACCATATTACTGGGTACAGCAAATCCTATTCCTACTGACCCGCCACCTTCACGAGAAAAAATTGCTGTGTTAATACCAATTAACTGCCCGTTTAAATCTACTAATGCGCCACCTGAATTTCCCGGATTAATAGCAGCATCTGTTTGTATAAAAGAACGAAAGTCCGATATACCAACATTGGTTCTTGCCAATGCCGAAACAATACCACTTGTAACAGTTTGCCCAACACCAAAGGGATTACCGATTGCTATTACTAAATCACCGACTTGCAGGGCATCGGCATTACCAAATGAGACAGTTGGCAAATCTTCACTTTCAATTTCAATACTAAGAACTGCAAGATCTGTCTTGCTATCTTTGAGTATTACTTTTGCATCAAATTCGCGTCGGTCAGAGAGAATTATTTTAATTTCCTGAGCATTCTTTATTACATGATAGTTCGTTACGACAATCCCATCATTTCTGACAATTACACCAGAGCCAAGTGACTTCTCTAGCCTTTTCCGGTTTTCCCCGAAAGGAACACCTTCACCGAAGAAACGTCTAAAAAAGGGATCATCAAACAGTGATCTTGTTCGCTGCTTGCGCATTAGCTTGGCGTAGATGTTTACAACTGCGGGGGCAACCTCCCGTACTACCGGAGCGAATGAGAGCGAGATTTGTTTCCTAGAAGAAGGCACAGGAATAGGTTCGGCTAGTGAGTCAGAGATAACGCCTCCAATCATCACTGATAGTAGAAAAAAGTAACATTTAGCTGGCGATCGACTCATAAAACTATGCAGACCTCTTATTGATCTAGAATAAAATATTAAAAAAAGCCGACTATACAATAGTCGGCTTTACATTGTGAAAAAGTGTCATGAGTTATTTCAACCCTCCTCACTTGTCTCCGATTCATCGTCAGATCGCGGCCCAGAGTTCATCCCCTTTACCTCAGGGTCGCGATCAACTAACTCTATTACCGCCATTGCTGCCGAGTCCCCATACCGAAATCCAGCTTTAAGCACGCGCGTGTAGCCCCCAAACCGGTCCTTATACCGAGGGGCCAGTGTCTCAAAAAGTTTAGCTGTAGTCATATCATCACCAAGCATCGCAAAAGCACGTCTTCTATCATGCAATCGCCCCTTTTTCCCGAGCGTGATCAACTTATCCACTAAGGGACTAAGCTCTTTAGCTTTGGGCAGAGTAGTCTTGATTTGTTCATGCTTTAAAAGAGCAACGGCCAAGTTAGCAAAAAGCGCACGGCGATGCTGTGATTTACGGTTCAGCTTACGCCCTTTCATACGGTGTCGCATTGAATGTGCTCCTATACCCCTCTCAGAACTAAACTGATTAAAAGGGCTCCTCGAGTTTTTTTGCCATATCTTCTATATCGTCTGGTGGCCAATCAACTACCTCCATACCAAGATGCAAGCCCATCTGTGTAAGCACCTCTTTAATCTCATTGAGTGATTTACGTCCAAAGTTTGGAGTGCGAAGCATTTCAGCTTCAGACTTCTGAACAAGATCGCCTATGTAAACGATATTATCATTTTTTAAGCAATTAGCCGAACGCACTGACAACTCAAGCTCATCCACTTTTCGGAGAAGGTGTTTGTTATATGGAAGCTCAGACGGAACCTCCTCTTCCACTTTAGCAGCAGGTTCTTCAAAATTAATGAAGAGTTGCAACTGGTCTTGCAATATTCTGGCTGCAAGCGCCACAGCATCGTCTGGCGTAACAGTACCATTTGTTTCTAACTGCATCAGTAGCTTATCATAGTCCGTAACTTGCCCAACACGACTATTTTCAACTTTGTAAGACACTTTTCTTACAGGACTAAAGATGGAGTCAACAGGTATCAGGCCTATTGGCGCATCAGCAGGCCTATTCATTGCTGCTGCGACGTAGCCTTTGCCGGTCTCAACTACAAGCTCCATATTAATACTTGCGTCACGATCAAGTGTACAAATTACTAGGTCAGAATTCATAACCTCTATATCGTGTCCTGTATCAATTTGAGCAGCTGTCACTGGACCAGGACCCTTGGCAGAAAGGGTCATTCTTTTTGGCCCCTCGCTATGGAGCTGAAGTGCCAATGCCTTTACATTTAGCACTATGTCGGTGACGTCTTCTTGAACACCTTGGATTGATGAAAATTCATGCAGAACGCCCTCAATTTGGATCGATGTAACCGCTGCTCCCTGTAGCGATGACAGAAGCACTCGCCGCAACGCATTTCCAAGTGTTAAGCCAAAACCCCGTTCTAAAGGCTCTGCCTCCACAGTTGCTACGCGGGACGTGTCAACACCAGCCTCTATATTGAGCTTGTTCGGTTTAATCAGTGCTTGCCAATTCTTCTGGATCACGTTGGTACCCTCTCAAGTCTCGTAATTTATTCAAATAAAATAAACACCAGCCCAGACATGACATGCCTAAATCTGGATGTCGCTTAATCTATTAGTTTGCTATACTCGTCTGCGCTTAGGTGGCCGACAACCATTATGCGGCACCGGGGTTACATCCTTTATAGCTGTAATATTAAATCCAACAGTTTGCAGGGCGCGAAGGGCGGACTCTCTTCCTGATCCAGGACCTTTGACGCGAACTTCCAATGTCTTCATGCCGTGTTCTATCGCCTTCTTACCACAATCTTCGGCGGCCACTTGGGCAGCATACGGAGTTGATTTCCGCGAGCCACGAAAACCCATGCCCCCTGCCGAAGACCAAGCTATGGTATTGCCTTGCACGTCAGCAATGGTGATCATGGTATTATTGAAAGTAGCGTTAACGTGAGCAATGCCCGACGTTATATTTTTGCGTTCGCGCTTTCGAACCCGTTTTGCTACTGCTGTTTTCGCCATATTATATTACGCCTTCTTTTTACCCGCTATTGCGCGGGCGGGACCTTTTCGAGTCCTTGCATTGGTGTGAGTACGTTGGCCACGAACCGGCAGACCTTTACGATGACGTAAGCCACGGAAAGTTCCCAAGTCCATTAACCGTTTAATGTTCATTGCTGTTTCTCGCCTGAGGTCTCCTTCAACCACGTAATCCTTGTCAATGACCTCTCTTATGCCTATGACTTCTTGTTCACTTAACTCATTTACCCGTGTCTGAGAAGCAATGTTACACTTTGCGCAAATCTCTCCGGCCTTCTGCCGACCAATACCAAAGATATACGTCAAAGCGACTTCGACCCGTTTTTGAGTCGGTATATTTACACCTGCTATTCGCGCCACTGTCTGATCCTCATAAATCCCATCTTAAACATTGTCATCGAAACTGATTTAAGTACACACACCTATTTAAAAGTCACAAGATACAAAAGTTAATGGTCATACCACCAGTTCCCGGCAAAAATCCTGTTTCCCGTAAAATTACACCCGCACCGATTTACAAAACTTGGGGCCGCGGGATTATAGGAAATGATCCTTTCCTGTCAATCACTCTCAATTACTCTTGAGCGAATTCACTATTTTATTTACTGTCCTACCAACCTCTTTTATGTCCTTCCTTCCATCAACACGTTCCAAAATACCGCGGTCAGCATAAAACGGTATAATCGGCGCAGTCCAAACACGATATGCTTGCAATCGATGTTTAAGTATCTCAACCGTATCATCCGAACGCGCCTCATCTATCCCGGCCCTAGTTGCTCTTTCTTCAATGCGCGTCATTAGAGCCTCATCATCAACATCTAGCATTATCACAATATCTATCGTTTCACCTTTAGATTTTTTAATGTCTTCCAAAGCCTCTGCCTGCGCAACCGTGCGAGGAAAACCATCGAACACGATACCTCTCTTACAATCCGGCTCGGCTAATCTGTCTCTAATAACCTCCAAAACAAGTTCGTCAGGAATTAATTCCCCCGCGTCCATGGTGCCTTTAATTTTTTTTCCCAACTCATTGCCAGAGATGACTGCTTCCCTAAGGATTTCACCAGTAGAAATCTGTAAGAATCCGAAACACTCTTCTAATCGTTTTGCTTGGGTACCCTTACCAGAACCAGGCGGACCAAGCAGTATTATGTTCATCCTCGCCGCCCTCGCAACCGCGACTTTTTGATTAAACCTTCGTACTGGTGAGCTAACATATGTGAATGTACCTGCCCAACAGTATCCATAGTAACGCTGACAACTATTAAAAGGCTTGTTCCACCAAAATAAAATGGAACGTTGAATTGTGAGATCAACCATTCAGGAATTATACAAACAATTACAAGGTATATCGCACCCAGAACAGTCAATCGGGTGAGCACATGATCAAGGTATTCAGCAGTATTTTTACCAGGCCGTATTCCGGGCACAAACCCACCGTGTTGACGTAAATTATCGGCAGTCTCCTGCGGATTAAAAACGATTGCAGTATAGAAAAAAGTAAAGAAAACTATAAACAATATATACAAACCAATGAACCCAGGCTGCCCCCGCCCCAGCCACGCAATCATGGTATTAAGCCAGTCCGGACCTGAATTACCTGCGAATTGAAATATTGACAAGGGAAGCAGTAAAATAGAGCTGGCGAAAATAGGAGGTATAACTCCTGGAGTATTAACTTTGAGGGGAATATGCGACGATTCACCCCCAAACATTTTTTGACCTACTTGACGCTTCGGATATTGAACAACTATGCGGCGCTGTGCCCTCTCAATGAAGACTATTACCGTGATGACCACCACAGCGAGAACCAGAATACCAATGATAATTGGCGCCGATAGCACTCCCCTTCGCCCAAGATCCATCGTAGCAACAAGAGCAGATGGCAGCTCAGCAACAATGCCTGCAAAGATAATTAATGAAATACCATTACCCACGCCGCGCTGAGTAACCTGTTCCCCTAGCCACATTAAAAAAATCGTACCACCAACTAAGGATATTACAGTCGTGGCCCGAAAAAAGAACCCGGGTGCAAGTACTGCGGCACCAGATGCGGAAGCGATCCCCTCCACACCCACAGAAAGGCCATAAGCTTGAAAAGTAGCCAAGAAAACTGTGCCATAACGGGTGTATTGATTAAGTTTTTTACGCCCAGGCTCGCCTTCTTTTTTCATAGCTTCGAACTTAGGCACTGTCGATTGTAAAAGCTGCATAATAATAGCGGCCGAAATATAGGGCATGATGTTAAGTGCAAAAATACTCATACGACCGAGCGCACCCCCCGTAAAGAGGTCCATCATATCTGTGATGCCCCCAGCGCCCTGATCAAAAATATCTCGGATAACCTGTGGATCAATTCCAGGCAAAGGAATATAAGTACCGAGCCGATAGATTACCAACGCACCAAGCGTAAACCATATACGCTTTTTAAGCTCTGTTGCCTTATTAAAGGCGCCAAAGTTAAAATTCGAGGCTAATTGTTCCGCGGCTGATGCCATATCTGTTCTTTCAGTCTATAAAGCTGACCCACAAATCGAATAGTTTCTCATTATCCTTTGTCCGACACAGAGTCCTGATCATTAGGTTTTTCTAGTTTGCCAGCTTTTTTCTTTGAAACACTACTTTTTTTTCGGATACTTGGCGAATGATCTTGCTCTATCGCACCAACCGTAAAAGTAACTTCACCTCCGTTTTTCTCAACAGCTGCGATCGCAGGACGTGTTGCGCCTGCAACATTTAACTTTAGCTTAGCACTGAGTTTGCCGTTTCCTAACAATCGAACACCATCTTTTAATCGACGTATAACCCCAGCCGACAACAACGCCTCTCCATCAATAATTTTATCCGCAGATAACTTTCCTGCGTCTACAGCAGCTTGAAGTTGACCGATGTTCAACTCAACGAACTGTTTTCGAAAAATATTGGTAAACCCGCGCTTTGGAAGCCGCCGGTACAATGGCATTTGGCCTCCTTCAAACCCTTTAATGGCTACACCACTTCGGGACTTTTGTCCCTTTTGCCCCTTCCCTGACGTCTTGCCTGTGCCAGACCCTTCGCCTCTACCCACGCGTTTGCGGTTATGCTTAGCACCGCGATTGTCAGCAATTTCATTAAGCCGCATTGCACCGACCCCTCCAAAGATCAAAAAACTGGCATTAGCCAGCGTCATCAACCCGTACCAAATGTTTTACTTTCGCGATCATGCCGCGCACCGATGGCGTATCTTCAAGCTCTCTAGTCTTATGCATTTTGTTAAGCCCGAGCCCCTTAAGGGTTTGCCGCTGATCTGCCTTGCGCCTAATAGGGCTCCCGACTTGAGTAATACGAACAATCTTACTAGCCATTGCTCATGTCCTTCACCATATCTCTATCGTTGCGCCGTCCCACGATCTCTCCTACCTTTTTTCCACGTTTACTAGCAACAAGACGAGGAGAGGAACATTTTGACAAAGCATCAAAAGTAGCCTTGATCATATTTTGATTGTTAGAGGTCCCAACCGATTTTGCAACTACATCTTGCATGCCGAGAGCTTCAAACACTGCTCGCATTGGGCCTCCAGCGATGATACCTGTTCCAGGAGGAGCGTTGCGCACAACCACTCTACCTGCCCCAAAACGCCCACGTACATCATGGTGTAAGGTTCTGCCTTCACGTAGGAGAACTCTGATAAGACGCTTACGAGCACTTTCTGTAGCTTTTCGGATGGCCTCGGGAACTTCACGAGCCTTTCCAACGCCATGGCCAACCCGTCCTTTGCCGTCACCGACCACTACCACCGCAGAGAAACCAAATCTGCGACCGCCTTTTACCACCTTTGCAACACGATTGATCCCTACCAATTTTTCAATCAGGTCTGGCTGGTCCCGTTGTTCGTCCCGCCCACGACCTCGTCCACGCCCACGACCTCTACCTTGCGGTTCCCGCGCCATACTCCTATTCCCCCTAAAAGGCCAGCCCGCCGTCACGGGCCGCCTTAGCTAATGCTTCAACTCGTCCGTGATAGGCATAACCACCCCTATCAAAAACCACATTCAATATACCCGCATCTTTCGCTCTTTGCGCAATCAGCGACCCGACTTCACATGCAGCTTTCTTATTGCCGCCATTCTTTACCTTAGAACGAAGCTCTTTTTCCACACTGGATGCCGCTGCAACTGTGCGGCCCGTGCTGTCGTCGATAACTTGGGCATAAATATGCATTTTCGACCTGAAGACCGATAACCGGGCTTTACCTCTAGCGCTGCGCTTAAGGTTATAACGGTTTCGTCGTCTTCGTCTTTCAAATAGTTTCCTAGAACTCAACATATAAACTGCCTTCTATTTTTTCTTGCCTTCTTTACGCAATATGTATTCGTCAACGTATTTTATTCCTTTACCCTTGTAGGGCTCGGGTTTCCGAAAACCTCGTATTTTGCTGGTTACCTGTCCTACCTTTTGCTTGTCCACGCCACTGACGGCTATAATATTTTGACGATCTCCCTCAATCTTAATGTCGATACCGTCTGGAATAGGAAAATCAATGTCGTGACTATGCCCTAGCTGCAAGTTCAACAACTTGCCTTTCAATTGGGCTCGGTAACCAACACCATTGATTTCTAGTTTTTTGGTAAAACCGACCGATACACCAGTCACAGCACTATTAACTAGGCTACGAATAGTTCCCCATAGTGACCGTGCTAACTTTGAGTTGTCCTGCGGTACCACCGTAACATAATCTTTCTCGACCTTTAGCGCTACAGCCTCATGCAAAGGAATCATCACCTCACCAAGCTTCCCTTTGGCCACTAACATGGCACCACTGATGGTTACGTCAACGCCCTCGGGCACTGCAACTGGATTTTTACCTACACGAGACATAACTCACTCCCACCACCGCTGCACCTAAAAAACCTGACACAATACTTCACCACCTACGTTTTTTTCGCGCGCTTCCGCATCTGATAAAACACCATAAGGCGTGGATAAAATAGAAATCCCGAGCCCATTATAAACCCGACGTAAATCCTTAATCCGAGAATAAATACGTCGGCCTGGAGTTGAAATTCTTGAGATTTCCTTGATAACAGGCTCGCCTTCATAGTATTTCAGTTCAATTGTAAGCTCCTGAATACCAGTTCTCAACTCGGCCCAACTAAAACCGCGAATATATCCTTCGCGCTTGAGCGCATCCAGGACATTAGCTCGCAGCTTCGATGCGGGACAGATAACGGTTGCAGCACTGTTACGCTGTCCATTTCGGATACGCGTAAGCATATCACCTAAGGGATCGCTCATCGTCATTGATGCGTGCCTCCTACCAGCTTGACTTGACCATACCGGGGATACGCCCGGTAGACGCGAGATCCCGCAATGAAATACGGGACATTTTATATTTTCGGTATACCCCTCTCGGCCGACCCGTCATTTCGCACCTATTCCGGATGCGGGTTGGCGCCGAATTTCTGGGCAACTGAGAGAGTTTTAACCGAGCTTCAAACCGCTCTTCAGCAGGTAATTTTTGATCATTAGCGATGGCGCGCAGCGTATTTCTTTTTGCCGAAAACTTGGCAACAATTCTACGCCGGCGCCTATTTTTCTCAATTGCACTTTTTTTAGCCATAGCTAGACTATTCCCCATTTGTGCCAACATCGCTGGCATTTTTCTGTTTGTCATTTTTCGGAAATGGTAAATTAAAACCGCGCAACAATTCACGCGCCTCATTATCTGTATTTGCAGTAGTACAAATAACAACATTCATTCCACGGATCGTATCTACCCTATCATAGTCGATCTCTGGAAAAACAATTTGCTCTTTCAATCCCATCGAATAATTTCCGTTGCCATCGAAACTTTTTGCTGACAAACCACGGAAATCCCGGACTCTCGGCAACGCCACGTTCACTAACCGGTCCAGAAACTCATACATACGGTCGCGACGCAGTGTAACCTTAGCTCCTATCGAAACCCCTTCGCGCAGCTTGAAATTTGCAATTGACTGCTTCGCTTTTGTGATTTGTGGTTTCTGACCCGTGATTGCTGCCAAATCATCACAGGCAGCGCCGATTTTTTTTGAGTCAGAGACTGCACTACCAACACCCATATTTACAACTATCTTCTCTAGCCTTGGAATTTCCATGGGATTCGCATAGCCGAAGGCACTCGTCATCTGTTGACGCAATTTTTCCCGATAAAGCTGTTTCAAACGAGGTATATAATTTTTTTCAGCCATCACAACACCTTAACTATCAATCACTTCGCCGGAGCGTTTAGCGAACCGGACTTTACGACCGTCTTCTAGCCTTTTAAATCCCACACGGGTTGGTTTGTCATCTTTTGGATCAATGATTGCCAAATTAGACAAATGAATTGGAAGCTCTTTGTCGACGATGCCGCCAGGATTGGTCTGACTGGGTTTTGTGTGGCGCTTTACAACATTTATTCCTTGCACGAATGCTCGTTTTTCTTTTAGGACAAGTTTAACAACTTCCCCAGATTTACCTTTGTCGCGGCCTGAAAGAACTACTACTTTATCACCTTTTCTAATCTTCGCTGCCATTACAAAACCTCCGGCGCCAATGATATGATCTTCATAAACTGACGCGCCCGCAGTTCCCTAGTTACGGGTCCAAATATACGGGTGCCGATTGGTTCATTCTGATTATTGATTAACACTGCAGCATTGCGGTCAAATCTTATAGCGCTCCCATCATCTCTTCGAACCTCTTTAGCAGTACGCACAACAACCGCCTTAAGAACTTCTCCCTTTTTTACACGACCACGCGGAATAGCCTCCTTGACGGATACAACTATCACATCGCCGACGCCCGCCGTCTTGCGCTTCGACCCCCCAAGTACTTTAATACATTGAACACGTCGCGCGCCTGAATTATCGGCCACATCAAGATTTGTTTGCATCTGGATCATGGTCCAGCGCTCCCCTACTCATGAATTCATGCAGATTCGGTTAATACTTCCCAATTCTTCCGCTTGGAAATTGGTCGACACTCTTGAATGCGCACGAAATCTCCGGCTTTACAGAGATTGCCCGCATCATGCGCCATGTATTTTTTCGACCGTCGGATAAATTTTTGATAGAGCGGGTGTTTCACTTTCCGCTCGACTCGAACTACCACGGACTTATCTTTAGCATCTTTCAGAACTCGTCCCTGCAAAATCCGTTTTGACATCGCCTACTCTCCCTTGCCACTCATTGACCGCTCTTTTATCACGGTCTTTATACGAGCAATATCTCGCCGAACTTGCCGTACGCGGCCGGTATTTTCTAATTGCCCACTTGCCCGCTGAAACCGCAGATTAAAGGATTCCTTGCGCAAATCTATCAACTGTTCTGCTAATTCGTCATTAGATTTTTGTTTCACATCAGCTGCCTTCATTGCAACGCTCCTTAGCTACCAAGACGCGAAACAAACCGAGTTTTAACCGGCAGTTTTGCGGCCGCTAGTTCAAATGCTCTTCGCGCTATATCCATTTCAACACCATCCAGCTCAAACATCACTCGACCCGGCTTCACTCGACACATCCAATACTCCGGCGTCCCCTTACCTTTACCCATACGAACTTCGGCAGGCTTCTGACTAACAGGAACATCCGGGAATATCCGTATCCAAACGCGACCCGCCCTTTTGATATGCCTAGTAATCGTACGCCTTGCAGCCTCTATTTGGCGAGCTGTCACACGACCTGGGGTAGTAGCTTTTAAGCCATAACTCCCGAAATTTAGGCTAAAACCCCCTTTAGCCAATCCCTTGAGCCGACCTTTTTGTTGTTTACGGAATTTTGTCCGTTTTGGGCTGAGCATTACTTAATCTCCTGAACAAAGGCTCTACCGAACCTGCTGTTCCTGTAAAAGCTTATCTTGTGCCATAGGGTCGTGGGCTAAAATCTCGCCCTTGAAAATCCAGACTTTGACGCCGCAGGCCCCATATGTTGTCTGCGCAGTTGACGTTCCATAATCTACATCGGCGCGAAGGGTATGCAATGGAACCCTGCCTTCACGGTACCATTCGGTCCGCGCAATCTCTGCTCCGCCTAAACGGCCAGCGCAATTTATACGGATGCCTTCAGCACCAAGACGCATAGCTGACTGAACCGCACGTTTCATGGCACGACGAAAGGCAACCCGACGAACTAATTGCTGGGCTATGTTATCAGCCACAAGCTTGGCATCAATTTCCGGCTTTCTAATTTCTATAATATTTAAGGCCACATCCCCTTGAGTCATTTTTGCGACATCTTGACGTAACACTTCAATATCAGCACCCTTCTTACCTATCACCACCCCAGGCCTTGCTGTATGAATTGTAATTCTCGCTTTCTTAGCCGGACGCTCGATAACTACCTTAGAAACACCGGCTTGATTCAGCCTTTTGAAAAGGTATTTACGCAACTCAAGATCCTGATGGAGCAATTCTCCATATTCACCATCTGCGTACCACCTAGAGTCCCACGTCCTATTTATACCGAGCCTTAGCCCAATTGGGTTTACTTTCTGACCCATTACTCCGACTCCTCGCGCTCTTTAACAATGACTGTAAGATTACTGAAAGGTTTCTGTATACGCCCAACTCGCCCTCGGGCACGAGGACGGAACCGTTTCATAACAAGGGATTTGCCTACCGTTGCCTCTTTTATATAGAGCCTATCGACATCTAATTGATGATTATTTTCTGCATTAGCGATAGCAGATTCTAGTACACTTCTAACCTCACCAGCAATTCGTCTGCGTGAAAACGTCAATTCAGCAAGTGCCTTGTTAGCCGCCTTGCCACGTATCGTTTGAGCGACCAAGTTCAACTTTTGCGGGCTACCGCGCAGCAACTTGCCATAAGCTCTAGCTTCATCATCCGCTTGTCGTCGTTTTGACTTTGATTTGCCCATAATTTCTGCCTGCTACACTTATGATCGTTTTGCTTTTTTATCAGCCGTGTGCCCAAAATACGTCCGGGTCGGAGAAAATTCACCGAATTTATGCCCAATCATATTTTCCGTAACTAAGACCGGTATAAATTTCGTGCCATTGTGAACACCAAAAGTAAGACCAACAAATTGGGGCAGTATAGTTGAGCGCCTTGACCATGTTTTAATTACATCATTACGACCCGACCCGCGCACAACCTCGGCTTTTTTCAGCAAATAGCCATCAACAAACGGTCCTTTCCAAACTGAACGTGCCACTTTCTAAACTCCCCTAGCTATCGCCTTTGGCCACGACGTCGAATAATAAGCTTACCACTTGGCTTCTTCTTGTTCCTTGTTCTCTTACCCTTGGTTGGCTTACCCCAAGGTGTGACCGGGTGGCGACCACCCGAGGTTCGCCCTTCGCCACCTCCATGGGGGTGGTCAACCGGGTTCATGGCAACGCCGCGCACTTGCGGGCGCTTCCCAAGCCAACGTTTGCGACCTGCTTTTCCAAGTGAAATATTCGCTTGATCAGGGTTTGATACCGCACCGACAGTGGCCTTACACTCGCCACGAACCATTCTCAATTCACCAGAACTCAGCTTGATTTGGGCGTAACCTTGATCCCGGCCTACTAGCTGCACGTATGTACCAGCAGACCGGGCAATCTGCCCACCTTTGCCGGGCTTCATTTCCACATTGTGGATTATGGTCCCTACAGGGATCGAATTTAAAGGCAACGCATTGCCGGGCTTTATATCTGCCCCAGCACCGGACATCACGCTGTCTCCCGGGCTAACGCGTTGCGGGGCTAAAATGTAAGCTTTCTCTCCATCATTATATTTAATCAACGCTATAAATGCAGTGCGGTTCGGATCGTATTCAATACGCTCTACCGTAGCTGCAACATCCAGCTTATTTCGCTTGAAATCTATAACTCTATATCTTCTCTTGTGTCCACCACCGCGACGCCTTGCCGTTACACGGCCTTTATTGTTACGCCCACCTTTTTTCGGCAGACCTTGCGTTAGCTCTTTCACCGGCTCACCTTTATAAAGATCAGAACGATTTACAAGAACCAATTCCCGCATGCCTGGCGTTATAGGATTAAAGCTTTTCAATGCCATTTTCTCAAACCCCTGTCGTCACGTCTATTGAGTGACCATCTTCAAGGCAAATGATGGCTTTCTTGGTGTCATTGCGTCGCCCCGCCCGACCTCGAAAGAGCTTTATTTTACCCTTTTGGCGCAATGTATTAACCGCCTTAACCTTCACATTGAATAGAGCTTCCACCGCAGCCTTAATTTCAGGCTTCGTGGCACTCATTGGCACTTTAAAAGTGACTTGTCCATGTTCACCTCCTAAAGTTGCCTTTTCCGTGATTACAGGGGTGCGGATAAGTTCATACTGCCGCTCCTTGGTAACCCTTTTTTCGCCAATATAATGCTTCCAAGTCATGACAAGCGTGCCTCCAGCATTTTCACGGCATCCTTCGTTAAAACTAGAGTATCCCGCCGTAATATATCGTAAACATTAGCTCCTTCGCTTAGCACAACATCGACATTTGGTATATTACGAGCAGCGAGGTAAAAGTTCTTATCCACCGACGAGCCACCAACGATCAGTACGCGCCCCCATCCAAGCTTTTCAAATCTACCTACAAGTTCTTTCGTTTTACCTTGCTTAAGTTCAGCGCTGTCAAGTATCACGAGTGCACCTGTAGCCTGCTTGGCTGACAATGCAGAACGCAGCGCTAACCTACGCACTTTTTTGGTCAGCTTATGGCTATGAGAACGAATAACAGGACCAAACACTGTTGCACCGCTGCGCATTTGGGTGACTTTTACCGAACCTTGCCGGGCTCGACCACTGCCCTTCTGATTGAAAGGCTTCGCCGTCGTTCCTCGTATTTCTCCCCGGGTCTTTACTTTATGCGTCCCCGCCCGCTTTTTAGCGCGCTGATAATTCACCATCCGCGAGAGTATATCTTGCCGAACATCCGCACCAAAGATATCGTCTTTGAGTTCGATATCTCCTACGGCTTTATTATCTAAGGTGATGATCTTCGCTTTCATCTGCCGTCAGCCCTTTCCCGGTTTCTGGCTGTCCGCGCTGGTAGCCTTTTCAGATGGGATATTGTCGGCACCGGAAGACTGAACGGCATCCAGCACATCGTTTGCCTCATTATCTTCCGAAGATAGTCCCGTATCTCTCAAACCAGCGGGAAACGGAGCCTCTTCCGGCAAACTTTTTTTGACTGCATCCTGTACTTTAACCCAGGCTCCTTTGGACCCGGGCACAGCCCCTTTAATCATTATCAACCCATTCTCAGGATCAGTCTCTACAACTTTCAGGTTTTGGCTTGTTACCTGTGAAGCCCCCATATGACCAGCCATTTTCTTGCCTTTAAAAACCTTCCCCGGATCTTGGCATTGCCCAGTTGACCCGTGAGAGCGATGCGAGATCGAAACTCCATGACTAGCACGCAGGCCACCGAACCCATGTCGCTTCATGGCGCCAGCAAAACCTTTACCAATACTTTCGCCGACTACATCTACATATTGACCGCTCACAAAATGCGACGCAGTCAATTCAGCTCCCACGTCGAGCATTGCATCGCCACTAACACGAAACTCAGTCAATTTTTGTTTGGGTTCTACCTTTGCCTTGGCAAAATGTCCCCGCAATGCGTTCGTTGTGTTCTTTGATTTGGCCGCACCACTACCCAATTGAACTGCATCATAGCCCTCTACATCAGCCTTCCGAATAGCGACGACACGACAATCATCTACCCTAAGAACAGTAACGGGCACATGGGTGCCATTGTCCATGAATACCCTAGACATACCCATTTTCTTTGCTAACAATCCAGTACGCATCTTTTTCTCCCTCGCGATCAAACTTTAATTAAAGCTTGATCTGCACATCAACACCTGATGCTAAATCGAGCTTCATCAAGGCATCGACTGTTTGCGGTGTCGGGTCGACGATATCAAGAAGCCGCTTGTGGGTCCGCACCTCAAACTGCTCCCTGCTTTTCTTATCAATGTGAGGCGAACGCAACACTGTTAATTTTTCTATGCGCGTAGGCAACGGTATGGGGCCTCGCACACCCGCCCCGGTTCGTTTGGCGGTATTCACAATCTCTTGAGTCGACTGATCGAGAACTCGATGGTCAAAAGCTTTCAATCGGATGCGGATATTTTGACTGTCCATAAATTCGCCCTCACTGCGTTGTAAAACAGTTATTCAGTAATACTGGTTACAACACCAGCGCCAACAGTTTTGCCGCCTTCGCGAATTGCAAAACGCAAACCCTCATCCATAGCAATTGGCGCAATTAAGTTTACACCCATAGAAATATTGTCCCCAGGCATTACCATTTCTGTTCCTTCTGGAAGCTCCACCGTACCCGTGACATCTGTAGTTCGGAAATAAAATTGCGGCCTATAATTTGAGAAAAATGGCGTATGC